>JAKJFL010000135.1:0-7551 GCA_022704935.1 Candidatus Rifleibacteriota bacterium | reverse complement strand
GCAGACTTCAGACGGTGTTGAGATGCCGGTCATACGGGGAATGATCAACCTTCTTTCCCGGCTTTTCCGGCAGGATGAAGCGCATGGCACCCGGAAGGGGTGCCGTTGTCTCGTTTCCGATAGTTCGATTATTGTAAGGAATATGCTATATATAATAGCATGTATATAGAGGAGTTCCATTTATGAAAAAGTGCGCGGCGATCCCTCTGATCCTGCTGATGACACTGTGCTTTCTCCTTGGCGAACCTGGCGCAGCAGATGCGGGCTTGACCTCGGAACAGATGCACGAGCGGGCGGGGAAGGGGATTCTGTTCGGATTGCAACGGATATTCCTGGTGATCAACCAGGCAGGCCAGGGTGAGTTCCAGGTCAAGCTTTCCTCAACCGCCTTTTCTGAAGGGAACACGCGGCTGAAACTCGTCATCGGCGGAAATCTCAACGTCATCGGCTGGACGGCAAAATACTGGATCGCGAAACTCTTTCCGACCGAGATGCCGTTGCCACCCCGCCCTGAATGCAGGGGATTCCTCAAGGTTCATCTGCCCGAAGGGCTTTCGGGAATCGCGGACGCCGCCGTCGTGAATCTTGGGTTCACGGTGACGCTCGAGGTGAAGGTCGATGAATGCATACGGATGATCGGCATGGCTGTCGTCGGCTCGGGTCTGAGCCGTGTCGGCCTGTTCGAATCCGACGCGTTTCTGCAGATTCTGAACCAGATTCCGCAGGCTCAGATCCAGTATGTGACGAAGAAATTCTTCCCGAAACTGTTCAACTTCCTGGCGCGTCGGTCGGCGAAAAAGTTTTTCGATGAGCTGCTTCTCGACGGACAGGTCACCGGGAGCCGCATCATGACGCACATCGGCCTGGGCGAGATCACGGGATTTGCCGTGAACTTCGGCCTCGGTCTTGCCCGCAACGCCGCTGTTGCAGGGGCCCAGGGAGCAGTCGGTGCCAGCGTCGGCGCTGCCGTCTGTTCGTTGCCCATGTTCGGAAATATCGCTCTCGGAGCGGTGCTGGTGGCGATCACCGGGAAGGCGGTCGACAGTCTGCTCGATTTCGGCATGAACGCCTTCGAAGCCGGCATGTACCGCGACCGCTTCGCGAAGATCGAAGGCTGGCTGCTGGGAACCTTCTCACCTGGGGAGAACCAGGCGGAGTGGCTCGAACAGCAGGTCGCCGTCGAGGCCCAGAAAGACGACTACTCCTCGATTCAGCGTCTCATCATCTACATCCAGCGGATTCCCCCGCTCAAACGCGGTTTCTGGGAACCCTTCGTAGCAAAGCTGCGTGTGCCTCTCGAGTTCAGGGCATGCCAGGAAGGCTCCTGGATCGCGCAGAAATACCTGGGAATCCTCGATGTCCTGTTCGTTCAGTGACGAGCCGAAAACGGAGAGGGCGGCCGCTCAGCGCTTGAAACCGGCGAGAATTCGCTCCTTCGAGGCCGAGTAGACGGTGTCGATGGCGTTTCCGGTGCCGCTAGTGATGGCGGTCTTGGCGAAGGTACCCATGAAGTTCTCGATCACGTTGTCGGAGGTGTTCTTGGGCAGAACGGCATTGGTGATGGCCGAATTCACATCGTTCTTGTAATCGTTGATGATGCCGGACTCGACCATGCGGGGGACTTTCGCGATGAGCTTCTTCATTTCGGCGGCGAAGTTCACCCGTCCTTCGGGGTCGTATTTGTAGCGGGCAAGACCGTTCGCATACATCTCGGAGATGAGGACGCCGTTCCATCCGCCGTAGGTATTGAGGGTTTCACGCTCGGCCTGGATGAGGATCTCGGGCATGCGTGCCTCGACGACATCCCACCGGGTGTTTTTCGACTTCATTTCGTAGACCTTCTGATCGACGAGCGCGGCTTTATATTGGGAAGGGCTTATCAGAGCGCGCCTGCCGTCGAGGACCCGGGCTTCGTCTTCCGTGAGTTGTATTTTTCCTGCTTTATAATCCTTGTATTTCTGAAGCGTTTCGTTCAGGGATGTCACTTTCTGGTTGCACTGGGCATACTTGTCGTCGTACGACTTCGCGATCGCCGTGATCGCCTTGTATCGGAGCTGGTCGGCAGGAAGAGCGGCATACTCGGGGTTGTTCGCCTTCAGAATCTCCATCATGGCTTGAACGTGCTTTTCACCACCGGAAAGCTTGCCGAGTTCGAGCATCTGGTTGAGCTTGAGGTCGCGGTCGAACTTCTGAGCGATGTCCTGTTTTGCAGTCATGTTGGCAGGAAGCTGTTCGTTGTTCTGGGCGACGACGCACTGCTGCATCCACTCCTGGCGTGCCGCGGAGACTTTTGAATTGTAGGTCTGAAGGGCTTTTGCGTAGCTGACCGGGTTGCGATACGATCTGAGAATCGGTTTATCCTCGACGAGGGCCTGATACTTTTCATACAGCGTGTTCGCCTTTTTCCAGTCTTCGTTCTGGAGGCGGTAGAGGTCTTCGATTGCAGCCTTGCGGGCCTTGGGGGCGTCGTAGAGGTTGTATTTGAGCGCCTGGACGGAAAGCTGGCCGGCGCGCACGGCGAGATTGTTGGCGGCCGAGTTCAGACCGGCTTCCATGGGCTTGATCGCGTCCTTTTTGGTTTCGAGGCCCGCGATGACGGAGTTGTAATACTCGTATGCGGCGGTTCCCGGAGGATACGCGTTCCGCTCGGCGCGAATCTCGTCGATGTCGGTGTTGATGAACTGTTTTTCGAGCTCCGCACCGGCCATCCCGCTGACGAAGTTTGTGGGGATCGTCGAGACGAGGCTCGACAGAGCCTTTCCCTGTGCCGTGGAACCGAACACCTTCACCGAAAGCCGGTCTGCCCAGCGGCCCTTGTCGTAGGTGTACATCTTGTCGGAGATGACGGAGCCGGCGAATCCTGTGATGACCGAGCTGAGCGCTGCGCGCTTGAGATCTTTCGTGAAGTCTTCGGCCGAGTAGCTTTCGCCCTTCATCGTGTCGATGTCGGTGCGGAGCATGTTGAGTTCAAGGGTCTCGCTTGCGGTCAGAGGTAGGCCGGTCCTCACGTGCGATTCGAGGATCGCGTCGATACGAGCTTCGGCCGATGCGATTTTTTCGGGGTAGTGGAACACGTTTTTCGCCCAGAGGTTTTTGACGGCGCCGCCGACGCTGGATGACACGGCACTGCCGGCGAAACCGATGGCCGCCTGGGTGAGAGCGACGCGGGTGATGGCGGAACCGACGGTGGGACCGACCGTGCCGAACAGGCCGCCCGTCATCAAGTTGAACGGGGCCATCACGGCCTCGACGGCCGCGCTGACCGTGACGTCGCGCCAGATCTTCAGGTCTTCCTTGGGCACGTCGCGATATTTGGCGTTCATACGCTTTTCGTAGGCATACGTCATGACGCCGCCCATCGCCGCGCCGACGACGATGCCGCCGACGATCATCGCGACCGGGGAAAGCGGTGCGAGCAGGGCTGTCGCGAGCATGACGGCGAACGAGGGAACGATTGCCTTGCCGATGTTCCAGGCGATTTTCTCGAGAAGGGGCATCTCTTTCGAGCCCTCTTTCCCGAGGAACTTTTCTTTGAGGGCGGAGAACATCTTCCCGAACCAGCCCTTGGCCGTCTGCGGTTCCGATGTGGTGACAAGGGTGCCGTCGGAAGAGGCTTTCTGTGTCGGGGAAGTGTCTTGCGAAGATGTTTTCGCTGAACCTGGCTTCTGCGTTGTCGATTCCGCAGGTGTTTCAGGGGCGTTGGTCACCTGCGCCCCGCCGCGGGATTGTGTGACGAGACGCTGATACTGGGAATACGCCTCCATGTAGGCGTTGAATTTCGACTGGATCTCGTCGATCGGCGCTCCAGAGGAGACGGCCGACGAATAAGCTTTGTACGTCGACTGGTACCGCTCGTTCGCCGCCTGGAGAGCATCCGGGGTCTGCGCCAGCAACGGCGCATACCCTTGCGCAACGAGCGAAAAAATCAGCAGCCAGACGAGAAATATGCGTGATTTCAGCTTCATCATATTCGCAATTGTACGAATGGCCGGAAGGAGCGTCAAGACCTCTCTGTGATATACTCTCCGTGAATTTGTTCAACCGATCTTCCGAACTATTCACGAATTCATTTCCGGAGTCGATCGACACTATGAAGAATTCCTTGCGCTATCTCCTTGGAAGCGTCCTTCTCGTGACTTCCATCCTCACCTTCGGCTGCGGAGGCGGTGGGGGCGGGGGCGGCGTCCTGAGCCACGATTCCGGATGGGAAGGGATCAGCGGGCCTCTCGATTTTTCAAAACTGGCGTTGCCCTCGGGGTATACCACGTCGGGATGGCCCGTTGCTGCCGATGCAACGTCTTTTTCGATACAGAATTTTTCGAGCAACAGTACTGCGGCGATTTTGCTTGCGAACTTCACATCTTCATCTCAGACGATCATCCTCTCTGCAAATCAGCCGTTTGCCGCATCGGTTGTTGCAACGCGTAGAGCTGATGCCAGAAATGTTGATTTCGGGCGCATTTCACGATTTTATGCGGGGTTGCGTTCTCTTGAAAAAATGAATTCCGAGACAAGCCATGATGTGCATGGCTCTTCCATGCGAGCTGCAAGACGTCATTCTTCACCTGGCTCAACGTATGAATTCCAGGTCTACATGGGGCCTGATGCGGATTTTGCATCGGTGACCGGAACCCTATACCGATCAGAACCTTTGCCGGATTCTTCAGGTGGAAGTTTGCGCTTTTATAGAGATGAAACAATACCGGACAATCCAACCGTGAGGAAATATTACGATGATATCATCGCCGGGTGGAATGATATATATCGTACGATGCACAATACATTTGGAGTGGAACTTCAAGCTGGTGACAAAACAACGGGTATAGACCTTGGGAAAGATATCTATGTTTTGATCACGCCGAGTATGAATCAATATGATGACAGGCTTGCCGGGTTTTTCTATTCAGGAGATTTATATCCGCCTGAACGTATAACGCCATCCAATACCAACCAAATGAAAATATTTTATTTGAATTTCCGCATGGATGGCGAAAACAGGCTGACACCGGAAATCGTGCAAAGTACCATGGCGCATGAATTTCAGCACATGATCTTCTTTTCGAACAGAATCAAGAAAAGTATGCCTTCGAATGACGACTGGCTGAATGAAACACTTTCAGCGTATGCAGAGAGCGCTTGTGATTTCAAAGTGACAAATGGGAAAAATCAATCAAAAGCGACTCTCATGCAGCAATATTTTGAATGTATGAATCAGGTGCCACTCGTTCAGAATCGCGACTGGGGGAGTGAAGCCCAGTATGGTCAGGTAGCCCTCTTCGGCGAATGGCTTGCCGAAAAATACCCGGATGCGATCAAGGCATTATATGCGAGTTCGAAAACAGGCATGGAAGCAGTCGAGGCCGTTACGACAAAATCGTTTGAAACTGTTTATGCCGAATGGATGCTCGCGATGTATCTGAACACGCCAAATAATACAAATGATTATGGATTCAATGATATTGAATGGAACACTCCATATTCATTTGGAGTGGGTTTGGATCCAGTTACATTGACGGGGCCAATCAATAATATGCTGGACAACCAGATTTTGCCTGCGAATCTCTCCCCGAGACAAATAACACTTATGCCGTTTGCTTGTTTTATGCTGGAATTCAAGGGCGGAGGAGATGGGAATTCTCTCGAGGTTCAATTTCAAATGAATAACGGCGTTACAGTATTTGCTCTGAAAAAATAATGAATAACACAATTGGCGGCGTGGGACTCAATATGAGACCACGCCGCCAATTTCATTGTACGACAATCAAAACCGAAACTTACGTCATTCCTTGATCGCGATGCTGGCCGGGCCCATGCGGCGGGCTTCGTAGAGGGCGTAGGTGACGCGCTCGATCATGGTGGCGGTGGAGTCGTCGTTCTTGAATGCGGTGATGCCGAAGCACATCGAGGTTTTCAGGCCGTGCTTGGTGAAGGTGCGCGAGGCGAGTTCGTCACGGTAGCGCTTGATGACAGACTCGGCGCGGTCGATCTCGGTGTTCGGGAAATACATGATGAACTCGTCGCTTCCGAACCGGCCCAGGATATCGACGCCGCGGATGCAGAACTTGAGGGCGTCGGAGAGTTCGCGCAGGAGTTCGATGCCGGAGTGCGAACCGCAGGATTTGATGATCGGCTTGAAATTGTCGACATCCATCACGATGAGTGACAGGGGCAGTTTGTACCGGTGGGACTTCGCGAGTTCCTCGGCGAGGCGGTCCATGAAGTAGGTGTAACAGAGGAGCCCGGTGTCAGGGTCATACCGCCGGAGATCGTCGAGGGCGTCGAGTAGTTCCTCCCGCTCTTTCGCGGCGCCGCAGAGGCCGGCGGCGGCCTGGACGAGCTGGATGACGAGAGGGGAGTCCTCCGGTTCGGTCTCGAAGTAGACGACGAGGAACCCATACACGCCCGCGGATGAGGAAACACGTGCGGCGACGGCCAACCGGTAGTCGGTCTCGATCTTCATCTCTTGGTATTCTTCGGGATTGGCGTCGCGCTTGATGATCAGAAGCGGTTCGGAGTAGAACAGCCGGCCGATTGCGCCCGTTCCGACCTGACGATGGTAGGAGTTTGCCGCTTCCTGGAAGATGTTGTGGCTCTGGGTGACTTCGAGCTCGTCGGTGCGCTTGTTCTTGCAGACCAGTGCCGCTGCCGTAGCCCCGAGGCTTGCTTCCATGCACCGCATAATGCGCTTGATTGTGCGGACGGAGCGGCGGTCTGCCGGAAGCCCGGCAAGGGTCTGGCAAAGCGCCGGTATGATGTGTTCCTTCATCGATTCTCTCCTGGTGTTTCCAGATTGTGTACCGCCCACGGAACCCTGGGACCTGACAAAAGATCTTCCCATCTATCGGCAATGACGGAAATAATTCAATCTCGAAAAAATTATATCACACTAGTTCCAGGGTGAAACAAAACGTTCTGTTTCGCCAGTGGCGAACAGATCTGCCCACGCAACACAATGCCAAATGGATATAGCAGGCGACATATGCAACGGAGTAACGGAACGGGCGTGTCATGCGTTCTATCATCAGATGCAATTTCAAGTCGAGGAAGGTCAGGCACAGTTACGTTCAAGACTGATGGCTCTTTGTTCATCGAGACAAGAGAGGGCTCGATGAAAAAAGCCGGACCTGGGTGAGGTCCGGCTTTCGGAGGAACGGGGCGTCAGTTGCGGTTGCCTGTGTCCTTGTCGAATCGGAGAACGAAGTAATCGGAGCCGGTGGGCGCGTTACCGTCGAAGCCGCCGGTCGTCTTTCCGCAGACGTAGACGTTCGAGCCGTTCACGGCGAGGGCGATACCCGTCGTTTCGGCTGCCGCCTTGCCCAGCTGCACATTCCAGTCGACATTGCCCGTCGTGGGGTTGACCCTCATGACGAACATGTCGATCGTGCCGGCGAGAGCGCCGGAGAACGCGCCTTTCGTATATCCTGAGATATAGATGTTGTTGTCGGCGTCTTTCGCCATCGTGAAGCATTTATCTTCGCTCGTGGTCCCAAAACGATACTTGGAGACAAGGGAACCGTCGGTTTTCGAAAGTTTCAGGAGCACGATGTCATA
>JAKJFL010000815.1:0-1512 GCA_022704935.1 Candidatus Rifleibacteriota bacterium | reverse complement strand
GTTTCGTCAGGAAGGAAGGCGAGCTTTTCATACAGCCATCTGTACTGCCCCCGGTCGTTCCGCCTCCTGTACTCGATCGTGACGGAACATTTCGTCGACACCGGAGGGATCATGGCCGTCCGGATCAGCGATTCAATCCGTCCGATGTCATCGGGATGGATATCGCACGTCAGCGTCTCGAGCGGGCCGACGGGCTCCGAACGCTCACGGAATGCCGGGAACTGTTGGGCCGAACGGTTGGAATACCGGAACCCACCGTGTCTCAGATCGAATCGGTAAAAGAGCACCGTGGCGTTGTCGAGCAGTTCCCGAAGCCGTTTCGCGCGTTCCCCGAGGGTTTCGATTTTTGTGAGCTTGTCCGTGATCTCGTAGCTGATGCCGATGACGGAATTCGGGGCTCCCGTTTCCGTCCGGGAAGTGACGGCGCCGTTGATTCTGATCGTTTTCGGAGCCGCGCCCGCCCCCTCCTGCACGACATCGGCCTGAAAGGTTGAAGCTTCCCCTGGCAACGATGAAAGCGCATGTCGCAGGCCCGTGACATTCTCCGGCTCCGCTGACTCGAACACCGGCTCTTCGCCGCGTTTCAGGCGAAAGATATCTATTCCACCCCGACTGGCGAGAAGTCCGGCATGCCTTTTCAATGTTCCCACGGCAGCGGCCGCCGCCGTGCTCTCTTCGCGAACGGCCTCAATCTGCCGCCTGAGGTCTTCGAGCCGGGCGGCCTCATGCATCGAATCAGACGTTTGCGGCACCATCGTTTCAGTTCTCCAGGCGCCGGAGCGGCGCAACGCATCTCACGACAGTTCCACCGCCGCGACGATTTTTCACGATGACGCTTCCCGACATGATCCTCATGCGGTAATCGATCATGCAATGACAGTATTCGGAAGAGACGGCGGGGGTCGCCCGGGGTGAACCGTCGTCGCTCACGATCAGGCTGATCGATTTCGAGGTGGTCTTCAACCGGATGTCGACGTGCGCGGCCTTCCCTTCGTGAACGGCGTTCTGAACGGCCATTCTGGCGATCCGGTACAGGTTCAGGGCCTGCCCAGGCTCATCGACCCGGCCTTTTCCAGAACAGGAAAAGCTGCATGCAACGCGGTACATCATCGGGAGAGAGGATGCGAGGGCCTCGAGCGAATCGGACAACCCATTGGAATCGATGAACAGCGGGCTCAGGCCACGCGCCATGTATCTTGCGTATCTCACGGCGCCGGCGAGAAGATCGTGGATACGCCCCATCTGGATCGCATCGATGCTCCCGATTTCCAGAAGCCTTTCGCGTGCGGCCTCGCAGAGGCACATGACGCCGGCAAGCTGCTGGCAGAGTCCGTCGTGCAGTTCGTGCCCTATCGACCGTTGCTCCGCCTCGCTCATCTCGAGCAATGCCGTCTCGACCTGTCGCCGCCGTTCGATCTCCCGACGCAACTCCTCGTTTGCGCGAAGCAACTCGGCTGTCCGCTCCAAAACACGGTTTTCAAGCATTTCCCGTTCTGTCCGCAATGCTTCTTT
>JAKJFL010000814.1:0-1516 GCA_022704935.1 Candidatus Rifleibacteriota bacterium | reverse complement strand
GGGATCGGCCGAGCCGAGCCTCAGGAAATAGATAGCTATAATATTCTCGAGGCAACGCGGCTCGCGTTCCGGCGGGCGTTCGATGCTCTCCGGCCCGTGCCTGACTTCGTTCTGCTCGATTACATCAAGCTTCCCTGGTTGAGACTGCCGCACCGGGCCTACGCGAAGGGGGACGCTTTGAGCGCTTCGATCGCGGCGGCGTCGATTCTCGCGAAAGAGGCGCGAGACCTGGTGATGGAGGAGATCGACCGGGAGTATCCCGGGTATGGCTTCGCGAAGCACATGGGATACGGAACCCCGCAGCACCAGGAGGCTCTCCGGCGTCTCGGGCCGTGCCCGATCCACCGCCGCTCGTTCAAGCCGGTCAAGGCCCTGCTTCCATCGACGGAGTGCCGCAATGCGACTCTCTTTTGATCTGCCGTCGCTCGCGCTCTCCCCCGGACAAACGGTCAGGGCGGAGGTCGTCAGCAGTGACGAAAAGGGCAGCAACATTCTGCTCAACGGCGTTCCGACGAGAGTGAAGGAAAAACTGGAAGCCGGGAAAAGTATACAAGGTCGTATAGAACGAACGTCCGGCGGACAGACGGTTCTCGCCCTTGCCGCCGAAACCGGTGTCACCGCGGAAGGCGCCATCGAAAAATTCTTCACGTCACTCGGTGTCGTTCCGGGACAGGATGACCTTGCTCTCGCCCAAGCGCTGCGCCGTCACGGCATCCCCCTGACGGGCGACTGGTTTCGCCGGGTGAGCGAGATGATGCTGAAACTCGGCACGGGAACCGGCGATCGTGCCGCCCTCGACGCGCTCGTCCTGATGCTTCGCTTCCGCGCGTCCGAGTCCGGCTTTCCGCTCCTGAAATCGTATGTCAACGGAAATATGCGTTTTGCCGCACTCCTGTCGAAACTCGGTGCGGGAGAGGCCGAACTTCTGAAAGCGAACTGGAACGCCGGACGCATACTCGATCGCCTTCTCGAAATGATCGGCGAAACCGCCTCGTCGACGAAGCCGACAGCCGAACTTCCGACGGCGCTCGTCGATAATCTTGTACTTCAGGAACTGCTTTCGAACGCATCGCAGGGAGTCGACGAGGGCCGCGTGTATTTTCAATGGCCGATCTTCTGGGAAGGTCAGGAATTTCCCGACACCCTGGAGGGCGAAGCCTTCGTGCCTCCGAAAGGTCGCGAAGATCAGGGCTACAGTCTGCGAATCCTCGTGCATCCTCCGTCGCTGGGTGACATGGAAATCGCTCTTCACAGGCTCGAAAAGGGCTTGTGGGTGCATTTTTCGACATCGAATGCCGAGTCCGGAAAAGCGCTGGCTGGGATGTTTCCCCCTCTCCAGGCGCGGTTGCGCGAACTTTCCTGGACCTCGGTCAAGCTGACCGTGGGGCATCTCGTTCCGAGGACGACGTTTCTCGGCCCGGCAGAGCCGGAGCCTGCGGATAACAAAGCTGAAGATGCCCTTCCATCGAGTCGCCGCCCATTCGACATACGAGCCTGACCATGGCGGTTGATATGG
>JAKJFL010000813.1:0-1517 GCA_022704935.1 Candidatus Rifleibacteriota bacterium | reverse complement strand
TGCAGCCGCGATCCTCTGCGCGAGACGGACGACGCCGCTTCCCGGCGGAAGTCCGCACCGGTGATGACCGCTGTCGATCTCGATTCTCACGCTCAGCCTGGCGTCGAATGCCGCGGATGTGAGCTGGGTGATGTGATCCTCGTGATCGACCGCGACGATGACCTTCGCGATATCGCAGAGACTCTTCAACAGTGCGATTTTCGATTCACCGACGATCGGATACGCGACGAAGATATCCCGGAATTCCGCTTCGGCAAATGCCTTCGCCTCTTCGACCGTCGCGCATGTGATGCCGGCGGCCCCGGCAGACAGCTGCATCCGGGCGATTTCGGCGCACTTGTGGGTCTTCACGTGCGGCCGGAGGGCGATCCCGTGCCGTTGTGCAAATCGAGAGGCTGCACCGACGTTGCGCTCGAGGATGAATCCATCGACGAGCGCAACGGGCGTGGCAAGGTCGGGGAAACGCATGCGTGTCAGGCGAGAGCCAGAATATCTTTCACGATATGCTTGATTTCCTTCTCTTCGGGCGATCTCGCGAGGTAGGCCATGTTCCCCATGACCTGTGCAAGCACGGGTGAAACCTCGGTGAACATGATGATGTGCTCGCCGTATTTGTCGATGACCTGCTCGTGCGACAGGCGGTACTGCTTGCCGTATTTGCGACCGATATGCGCGCAGTGATACTTTCGCTCGACGCTTTCCGTGAACTTGCCCTGGACTACGACGTTCGCCCACTGCTGGTAGACGTCGATATCCGATGTGAAGTTCATCATGTCGGTCGTGAAGCCGCCGGGCGGCCGGCAGTTGAGTTCGAGCGGGATGAACTCGCCGTCGGACTTTCGCCGGAAAAATTCGAAATGGAAGAACTTCTCGCGTATGTCGAACGCCTTGACGCTTCTGAAACCGTATTCGCGAAGCTTCTCGGGAATATTTCGGAGCGAATAATACCAGAGATCTTCGTTGAACGCGACGGCTTCATAACAGCCGAAGTCGGAATAGTGAGATGTATAATATACGATCTCGTTATCCTTGTTGGTGATGCCGTCGAACGTGAACAGCTCGCCGTCGATGAACTCCTCGAGGAAATAATCGCAGTCGGGTTTTCCCTTGATGAACTCCTCGAGTTCGTTGGCGTTCGCGATCTTGTAGGTGGAAGCCGCGCCGACGCCGATATCGGGCTTGGCGATCATCGGGAACCCGACCTTTTTCGCGAATTCCCGGGCGTGTTTCGGATTCTGGTAGACCTCGCCGCGCACGACAGGAATGCCGGCCTTCCTGAACACGTCCTTCATCAGGGATTTCCTTTTGAGCGTCTGTGTCGCCCGGCGCTTGGGGCCGAAAATGTTGAAGTCTTCGCGCAACGCGCCTTCCAGCAGCAGCCAGTGCTCGTTGTGGGACTCGATGCGATCCATCAGGCCGTGGTGATGGATGAAGTTCCCCATCGCCCGGACGACCTGATCGTAATCGTTCATGGAGTTGACACGGTAATACTCGGCCATGGCCGTCTGAAGTTCGGG
>JAKJFL010000812.1:0-1524 GCA_022704935.1 Candidatus Rifleibacteriota bacterium | reverse complement strand
CGTGACGATGTTGCTGACGCCCCGGGCTTCCTGAAACGAAATCGTTTCGTCCTTCAGCGGCCATCGAACGCCTTGCGAAACGATGCCTGAGGCTGCCGGCGCGAGAGCCAGGAGTGCCGAAGGCGTTCCGGTGGGCAGATCGATCTCGAGCGAGCCGGGGCCCATCACGCCGCCGCAGCCGTCGGGCAGATCGAACGTGAAGAGTCCCTTGCCGGTGTGGCCGCCCAGCACGAGCAGGTTGGCGAGCGACATGTCGGTGCGGCCGCCCGTCATGCCGACGAGATGGACCTCGTCGCCTGGGCCGCCGTCCAGCATGGTCAGAGCCAGTTCGAAGTCGGTGGCGTTCTTGTCGGCCGGATACCGGTGGAAGACGGCTCCGGCGGCCTCGTGAAACGCCGATGCTTCAGGGGTGATCGAGTCGCCGTCGCCGACGACGGCCCGTGCGGCCATGTGCCACGAACACAGGGTGTTTCCTCCGCCGTCCACCGCGATGATATCGTTCCAGGGGCCTTCCGGCAGGTCGGTGATGCCGGCTTCGCGTGCCGCGGAGTCCTCGAGGCCGATCGGGCCGCCGAGGACGACGAGGTGACGGAAAAGAGATGCAGGGATCGACATGCCTTCATCACTACCATCGGCACTCCTCTCCCGGCAATGCCCCGGGCGATAAATCTTCATGTCGGAAAGCAAGCGAATTGATGGGTGGGGTAAAATCTGCTAGTATTCGGCCTGAACAAGTCATTTACCCGGGGAGGACAAAATGGTTTTCCATGTTTCGACGGTCGAGGGCTGTCAGGTCATTGCGATACCCGACGACGTGACGGGCGACCACGGGATGGAACTGGCGGCTGCGATCAAACAACAGCTCGAGGCCGACCACAAGATCATTGTCCTCGATTTCACGAAGGCGGCGATCATCGACAGCATGGGAATCAGCGGAATCGTCGCGAATGTTTCCCTGCTCAAGACCAAGGGCGGAAAACTCATCCTCGCCGGCTGCAACCCGACGATCAAAAAAGTTTTCCAGCTCGTGGGTTTCGAACGACATTTCCCGATCGTGGAAACCATCGCGAACGCCGTCAAGCTTTCGAAATAACGGATATTGAACGATATGTATGCACTCAAAGGATTTTCTGATTCCGATTTCGATGTCCTGCGCAGATATCTGACCCAGCGAGAAGCCGCCAAAAACGAGGTCATCATCAAGATGGATTCCCCGGCGGATCGGCTGTTCATCGTCGAATCCGGGGCGGTCAAGATCGTTCAGCGGCCGACGGTCGATTCGGCAGACGATGTGACCCTCGGTGTCATCAAGGACGGCGGATTCTTCGGCGAAGAGGCCCTGCTCCGGGAAAACCAGATCTACATGAGCACCGCGGTCGCCGTCGAGCACTCGCTTCTCCTGGTTATGAACCGTGAAGGCCTCCAGAAGCTCATGGTCGAGTCGATCGCGGTCGGAACGAAGCTGCTTCTCGCCCTGTCGCGAACCTACCGTGAGGCACTCTCGACGCCCGACATCATGGGAAA
>JAKJFL010000134.1:0-7642 GCA_022704935.1 Candidatus Rifleibacteriota bacterium | reverse complement strand
AACCGCCGAAGAACAGCATCGACGAGATTCTGGCCTCCGATGATGACGACGAGGAACGCCTGATCCTCTCCACGATCCATTCCGCGAAAGGGCTCGAATGGCACACCGTGTTCGTCATCTGGGCGATGGAGGGCCGCTTCCCCTCGTTCGGCGCTCTCAGAAACCCCTCTGATCTCGAAGAAGAGCGACGGCTGATGTACGTCGCCATGACCCGGGCGCAGGAACAGCTGTATCTTACCCACCCCGCCCTCGCCTGGGACCCCGCATCCGGCACCACCCTCTCCCAGCCGTCCCGCTTCCTCGCCGAGATCGGCCCCGACCTCCTCGACCGCTGGGAACTCCGATCGGCTCCTTGACACTCTCCACCCGGTTCTGATACTCTCGCTCCCGATATTCTGCCGGGGGAGAGCCGCCCAAACATCCGCTCGAGAGTTCAGCGGAACGCCACCCGGGAAAAGAGCGAGCGTTTGATCCGTAATCTGACCATCCTGACCCTCGTTCTGAGCGCCATTCTCGGTGGTCTTCTGCTGAAAGACCACATGAGCATCCCGTCCCGCCATCTCGTCATTTTCTACACCTCGAACCTGCGCGGGCAGATCAACCCCTTCCAGGGCGAAGTATCGGATCGGGTCTACGAAAAAGCCGGCGGTCTCGCGTTTCTCCGGGCCCTGATCGACGATACGATGAAGACGTATCGCCTCGACCCGAAGAAAGCGCTTCTGCTCGACACCGGCGACAGCCTGTTCGGCTCGCCCGAAGCATCGCTGACGATGGGTGAGGTGCCGTTCGAACTGCTTCAGAAAGTCGGCTACGACGCCATCGCCGTCGGCAACCTCGAGTTCGAGTTCGGTCTCGACACCCTCCGACGCTTCATCAGCACGAACAAGCTCCCGATGCTCGCCTGCAACTATCGAGATCTCGCCTCCCCGCTCGGCAACACGTTCTCCGGCGGCATACTCCTGGACAAAGACGGAACCCGCGTCGGCGTCATAGGTCTCGGCATGGTCGACCTCGCCCGGAACACACGCCAGGAAAACATCATGCAGATCGAGATCAGCGACATGCACGCGGCCGTCCAGAAGACCGCGGCATCGCTCAGGGCCCGGGGAGCAGAGCTGATCGTCCTCCTGTCGCACCAGCCAGGTCTAGACACCCGCCCCGACCTCGCCGAACTGTTTCCTGACGTCGACATCATCATCGGCGACCTGATCAGCGGCCAGATGACGGACCCGGGCCGGCGGCCCCTCGTCCTGCCCACCCCGCCGGCGCGCGGGGCAGGCGTCGGCATGGTGCGCATTCCGTATATCGGCTCGCAATGGAACCTCGAGAAAGCCGTCCAGACGATTCTTCCCGTCGATGCGGCTCATATCTCCCCGAGCGCTGCGCTCGTCACGGAGATCGCCCGGGTCGAGGCGAAGGTCGACAGCCTGCTCGAGCAGGTCGTCGCGACGTCGGAAGGCAACTTCAAGCGCAACTTCAACGAAGAGTCCAGCATGGGCAATCTCATCACCGACTCGATGCGCGCCGTCGCGAAAACCGATGTCGCGTTTCTCAACTCCGGCGCGATCAAGGCAGTGATTTCGTCCGGGTCGATCTCTCTTCGAGATCTCTATGACGCCCTGCCTTTCGAGAACACGATCGTGCGCACCGAACTCGCCGGCTGGCAGATCGAGAATCTCGTCGAGGAGGGGCTGAGCGGCCGCGGAAGCTTCGTCCAGACATCCGGTCTCACCTGCACCTGTTCGATGATGAACCCACCCGGATTCCGACTCGTACAGATCGCCGTCGGGGAGGAACCGCTCGACTCGGCACGCATGTACAGCGTCGCCGTCACCGATTTCATGCTCAACACCCCGCAGAACTGGCCCGAACTCCGCACCGGGAAAAACGTTCGGGCGTTCGGCCTGCTGCGTGAAAACCTCAAACAGTATCTCGCTTCGATGTCCGTCATCGCCCCCTGCGTCGACCGGCGGTATATCGACGTCCCGGAAGGCGACGAAACCCTCCGGGTCCAGTCCCTCTCCATCGAGCTTGCGAATCTTTCCACCCCCGTGTCGAACGATGGAACGTATGACTCGCCGTATGGCCGCCTCGTTGCCGACGTCCTGCGCGTCGAGACCGACTCGGACTTCGCCCTTATGCCCGTCACGGACATCCACAGCATGAACGACCCGCTCTCGGTGTTCACGCCCGCCCGTCTCACGGCGGACATGCCCCGCATCTGCGGCGTCAGCACGGTGAACATTCCCGGAACGACGCTCAGGCGCCTCATCGAACGGATGCTCGCGACCGGCGGCGTTCCTCTCTGTTTCGCCGGCTTTTCCATCGAGCTCAAAGATAATAAATTGTCGAAAATATTTCCTTGGCAGGGCGATTTCGACCCCCAGCGGAGCTACAAGGTGGCACTGCCGGCCGATCTCCCCGAAAAACTCGGCGCCGTCGGCGGACTCGCGAGTCTGACGGCCTCGCCATTCAGCACCGATCTGCGCCGCACCTTCATGAACGGTGTCAGGAGGGTCGGTGGAAACATCGAACTTCGCCGTGCCGTTTTCTGACCGCTTCGCTCCCACCAGCCTGCGGGCCAAGATCCTGCTGGTGTTCGTTCTCGTCCTCGTCACGCCGCTCTCGTTGCTGATGCTCCTGTCTCTTCAGCGAACCGACGAGGCTGCGCGCCAGGATTTCAACAAGCGGCTCGGCTCGGCGGCGACCCTGTTCCGGGACAGCCTCGAGGATCAGCTCGACTCCTTGCGCGTCCGGGCGAAAACCGTCGCCGACTTCGACCTGTACAATGTCGCCCACACCGGGTTCGCGGCCTCGGCGACGACGCCGGTCCTGCAGTATGAGCTGATCCGTTCCGGCCTCGACTACATCGCGATGGTCCGAAACCGAGGAACACCGTTCCTCGAGGAGGGCGTCCCACCCTCGGAATCCCTGGAAAAGATCATTCCGGCTCTCTGCCACGTTCC
This sequence comes from Candidatus Rifleibacteriota bacterium, assembly GCA_022704935.1. Classification (GTDB taxonomy): domain Bacteria; phylum Muiribacteriota; class Ozemobacteria; order Ozemobacterales; family Ozemobacteraceae; genus MWAR01. The sequence goes on along the minus strand of JAKJFL010000134.1, from coordinate 4,676 downwards.
ACTGAGCTACAACCTCTACATTCTCGGTCGCGAGCCGTGGATTTTCGCGGCTGCCGAGATCACGAAACTCCGTCAGAGCGAGCCCGTTCACGTCGTCTTCGCCTACAGGCTCGCCCGCGACTTCGGCGACCGTCTCAAACGGCTGACGGGAGCAGAATTCAGCCTGCTGTATGACAACCGCAGAGTCCTCACCACTCTTATGGATATCTACGGCAAGCGCATGACGAACACCGCTCCGGAGCTCATCGACCGGCGCACCGGCGTGATGGACGTGATGGGCGCGCAGCATACCTTCGTGCGCGAAGTCGCCCTCCGAAGCAAGATTTCCGAAGCCATCCTCCTCGAAATCTCGCTGCCGGCGTCCGAGTTCGCCCAGCTCGGCTCCCGCATGCGGCGCGACTTCGGTATTTTCGGTCTGCTCGGTCTGCTGGCGGCGTTCATCACCGGCACCTACCTCGCACTTCACATGGCCGGCCCCATCAATCAGCTCGCAGAATCCACGACGAAAGTCGCCGCCGGCGATCTGTATATCAAGGTCAGCTCGGGCCGCAACGACGAGATCGGCCTCCTGCACCGGAATTTCCAGGCGATGATCGACGCGATTCGCGAAGAGCGTGATCAGCGGCTAAGTCGCATGCGCGAACTGAATACGCTGTTCGAGATCAGCAACGCGGTCAACTTCATCACCGACTCGGAAGAGCTGCTCAAATTCGTGCTGACACACGCGATCGAGGTGCTGGAAGCTGAGCGCGGCTCGATCATGCTGCTCGACGATACAACCGACGAGCTTGTCGTGAAAGTCGCGTCGGGCGGCCGGTTCCGCATCGTCAGCGGCACGCCGGTGAAGCTCGGCCACGGCATCTGCGGCATCGTCGCGAAGGACGGCAAAGGCCGCATCTCGAACGACGGCTTCCGCGATCCGGAATTCCGCAACTTCGGAAGCCTGCTTCCCGTCGAGGACATCCGGTCGCTGCTCTGCTCGCCGCTCAAGTTCAAGGACGGCACGATCGGCGTCATCAACATCGTCAACAAGCGCAGCGGCCATCCATTCGAGTCAAACGACCTGAATCTGCTGAACCTGATCGCTTCCCAGGCCGCGGTGACGATCGAAAACAATAAATTGTACGAACTATCGATCACCGACGGGCTGACGCGGCTGTTCGTGTTTCGCTACTTCTCGGCACGCCTCTCGGAGGAAGTCCTCCGCGCGCGCCGCTACGGGCTGAAGCTGTCGCTGATCATGATCGATATCGACAATTTCAAACGGTTCAACGACGTGTACGGCCACCAGGTCGGCGATCAGGTCCTCCAGCGCGTCGCCCTAGCGATCCGCGAGACGATCCGCACCGGCATCGACATCCCGTGCCGCTACGGCGGCGAGGAGATGGCGATCATCCTTCCCGAAACCCGTACAGACGAGGCGCATCGCACGGCTGAGCGTCTGCGCGAATCGATCGCGGCGCTCACGATCAGCAATCCCCTCGGCGAACTGCGCATCACCTGCAGCCTCGGCGTGGCGGCCTACCCCGGCGACGCGCATGACAAGGACTCCCTCGTCGAAGCCGCCGACAAGGCGATGTATTACAGCAAACGTAACGGCAAGAATCGCACCACCCAGGCATCCGTCATGGCCGAAGAGGCCTGACGGAACCTGTATTCACAACGAACGAGGAGAAGCCCCGTCCGATGAAATACGTATTGTTCACGATCCTCTGCTTTGGCGTCACCCCCGTGCTCGACAAATGGTCCGCCGTCCAGTCTGACCCGGCCGTCGGCGTCTTCATCAGAACCCTCTGCATCGCGGTGGTGTCCGTCCTGATCCTTACGGTTACAGGCAAATGGGGGCTCGTGACCCAGGTTGCGCCGAAAACGATCCTGTTTCTCGGCACGTCGGGCATTCTCGCGGGATGCCTGGGAGTCCTCGCCATGCTGAAAGCGTTCCGGGAAGTTCCAGATGCGGGAAAAGTGGCGGTGATGATCGCGACGTATCCGGTCGTTTCTCTCTTCTTCACAGCCTTGTTGCTGCATGAGAAACTCACGGTGGCGAAAATAGCCGGAACCGTCCTCATCACGGCGTGAGCGATTCTGCTGAACCTGTAACGCCGTGAGGCCGGGCTATGCAAGCCCAGCCCGGGTCGTTCAGCGCGATGATTTCGAACTGCCGAGCATCAGCTGGTATGTCTGGTATTTCCGCTGGTATTCGGCTAGCGCGCCAAGCGTCTCCATCGTCTGGGGGCCGCTTTCCCTGAGCATCTTCACATACCGGTCGTAGGCCGCGAGGTATTCCCTGTGGGCATCCTCGAGCGTCCGTTCAACGGCTGACGACGCATTTGCTGTCTGCCCGATCGGAGACGATGCAGGCGTCACGACCATTGCCGCTGAAGGCGATGGCGTGGCCGTCGCCGCAGGGACAGGGGTGGCCGATTCCCGGCACCCGGTGCAGGTGAACGTGATGCCGGCGATCAGCAACCCTCGTAGAAGACAGCGGAGCATAGCCGCCCCTTTCCGCAGACTTTCCCCCATTATAGGAACCGTTTTCCGAAGGTGTCAAGGCTTGCGGTACGGCATCGGGAGGCGACATTTCGTTCAGTGCCCCGCCAAACGGGCATGGAAAGCGGCAGGAAAAAGAGGTTGAATTTCCGGTGTTTAGAATGTAAAATATCGCCTCGATAAAGCCCTGCAAGGGTCGCGGCGCATGCACGGAGCAGCAATGCCCGGAAGGCGCTGTTCCCCGATGTGGGGGTGCTTACCCGGGGACGTACACATCCGACATTCCCCGGCATCAGTGGAAGGAAAGGGGAAACTTGCAATGCGCGTCATCCTTGAAAAAGGCACCATTTTTTATCAGGGCAAGTTCCAGCAGCTCGGCCGTCTCGTGCTCGACCACGGCAAGATCACCGAAGTCACGCTGGCCAGCGTGAAGGCGAAGAAGCCGAAGGTCGGCGGCAAGGAAAAGGATTCCGACAAGCCGATCAACTGCGACGGCAAGTTCATCATGCCCGGCTTTATCGACGCTCACACCCACATCACCCTCGAAGAAGAGGGCATCGGCTGGGTCGACGCCGACCTGAACGAGTCGTTCGGCCTCGTCACCCCGCAGGTGCGCGCGTTCGATGCGCTCAAGATGCGCGACCAGGCCCTCTCCGACGCCCGCTCCGGCGGCGTCACCACGATGCTCGTCACTCCCGGCTCGGCCAACCCGATCGGCGGCCAGGCCTGCATCATCAAGGCCCGCGGCAAGATCGCCGAGGAAGCGGCCATCCGCGAGAGCTGCGGCATGAAGCTGGCCTTCGGCGAGAACCCGAAGCGCACCTACGCCGAGCAGAAGCAGTTCCCGTGCACCCGCATGGGCACCGCCGCCGTCATCCGCGAGTGGCTGATGAAGGCCCAGGACTACTCGAAGAAGAAGAAGTCGAAAGACTTCAAGGACCGCGACATCAAGCTCGAGGCCCTGATGCCCCTGCTCGAAGGCAAGATCCAGGCCCGCGCCCACGCGCACACCGCCGACGACATCATCACGGCGTATCGCATCGCCCAGGAGTTCAACCTCGACCTCGTCATCGACCACTGCACCGAAGGCCATCTCATCGCCAAGGAACTCGGCCGCTGGAAGGCCAAGGCCGTCGTCGGCCCGACCTTCTCCTGCCGCGTGAAGCCTGAACTGCGGCATCGCACGTTCGACACGGTGCGCGTGCTGCTCGACGAGGGCTGCATGGTCGCCATCACGACCGACCACCCGGTCATCCCGATCGAGGGTCTCAGCCTCGCCGCCGCGCTGTGCGTGCGCCACGGCCTCGAGGAAGAGCGCGCGATCAAGGCGATCACCGAGTATCCGGCTGCCATCCTCGGACTCGACAAGCGCCTCGGCAAGATCGAAACCGGTTTTGACGGCGATGTCGTCGTCTGGAGCGGACACCCTCTCGACTCCCGGTCCAAGGCGGAGTCGGTGTTCATCGACGGCGCTCGGGTGCTCTGAGCCCTTCGGACCGCGTTACGCGGGAAGGGAGAGGTCATGTCGTCCATCCTATTCGATAATGTTCGGGTTTACCTCAGCGGTGCATTCTTTCCCGCTCAGAAGGTTCTGATCGAGAAAGGCAAGATCGCTGCGGTCGGCTCGAAGGTTCTGAAAAACGTCGAGACGGTCATCGACGGTCAGGGGAAATACCTGATCCCGGGCCTGATCGACGCGCACACCCATCTGGGTCTATCCGATCACGGGTATGGCCTGTCGGGCTCGGACCTCTGCGAGCTCTCCGACCCGATCACCCCGCATCTGCGGCCGCTCGACGGCATCAAGATGCGCTCGGACGCACTGAGCGACGCCAGGCGGTCAGGTATTTCTGTGTGTATGGTCTGTCCCGGCAACTCGAACCTGATCGCAGGCCACTGCTCGATCCTGAAGACCTACGGCAATTCGGCAGATGTCGGTCTCATCGTCGAGCAGGCCGGCATCAAGGTCTGCTTCGGTGAAGAACCCAAACAGACCCTGCTCGGTCGCAAGTCGTTCCCTTGCACCCGCATGGGCATCGCTGCGTTGCTCCGCGAAACGTTCATGAAAGCCCAGGATTACCACGAGCTGAAACAGTCGAAGAAAGGCCTGCGCGACCGCATCATCCAGATGGAAGCGCTCGGTCCGCTGCTCGACGGCGCCGTGCCGCTGCGTGCCCACGCCCAGC
>JAKJFL010000133.1:0-7646 GCA_022704935.1 Candidatus Rifleibacteriota bacterium | reverse complement strand
CCAACATGGGCCTCTCCTGTGGGAATCCCGCCGTGATCGCGGCACTGAAGCCAGGAGAAACGGTTCTCGACCTGGGAAGCGGCGGCGGTTTCGACGTGTTCGTGGCGGGCCGCAGGGTGGGGGAGAAAGGCCGTGCCATCGGCATCGACATGACCCCCGAGATGCTCGCGAAGGCCAGAAAAAATATTACATCATATACAAAAAACACCGGTTTCGCGAATGTCGAGTTCCGGCTCGGCGAAATCGAGCACCTGCCCGTGGCCGACGCGTCGGTCGACGTCGTGATCTCCAACTGCGTGCTGAACCTTTCCCCCGACAAGTCGCAGGTGTGGCGCGACATCGCACGTGTCCTCCGGCCGGGCGGCCGCGCCGCGATATCCGACATCGCCCTCGTTCAGCCGCTTCCCGAATCCCTCGCGCACTCCATCGCCGCCCTCGTCGGCTGTGTCGCCGGGGCTGTCGAGATTCGCGAAACCGAGCGGTGGATCCGCGAGGCCGGTCTCGAGACCGTCGAGATCGTTCGAAAGCCCGAAGCGATCGGCGCGATGACGGACGGCAACGATCCGCTGTTCCGCGAAGTCCTTGCCGCCCTGCCTGCCGGTTCGACGCTCACGGATTACGTGACCAGCGTCGCGATTACGGCCCGAAAGCCGGTCTGAAAAAGCGATGAACGGGTTTCCGCTTCCGATCCGCGGGCTGGGGGAAGGGCTCCATCCCTTTCTGTCCATTCTGCCGGGAGCGCTGGACAGCCCGGCCCTGGAATTGGTCGGCACGGATCGGATTCCCGGCGCGACAGTCCTGGAGCGCGCGAGAGTGAGCCTCGTGGCGGAAGATGGCTATTGCTGGATCGACGATAGGGTTCCCTGCATCGTCCTCACGCTCGATCATTACACATCCGGAAGCGATCTCGATCTGTATCTCGACCTGCTCCATGAGGCGACCCATATCCGACAGGTGATGGAAGGGCGTGATGTCTGGGACGAGGCCGTCCCGTATCACCGGCGGCTCACCGAGATCGAAGGCTATGCCGTCGCCGTTTCCGAGTGCCGCCGACTGGGTCTCGATGCACGGGGAATTCGCGCGCATTGTGAAAATCCATGGATGACCGCTTCCCAGGTGACGGAACTGCTGGCCGGCATCGATGCATTCATGTCCGAACGGGTTCGTACGCGCGAGCGCAAACGGGAACACCTGCCGCGTGGGAAGTAAATAATATTCTGCAAGACATATAATTCAGGACGATTGTCTGAAACGAGAGGGAGGTCGCGGATGAGCGGGTTCATCGAAATCACCTATGACAAATTCATCTTTCGTGTGAACAAGGATTGTCTGTATTCGAAGGAAGGCTTCTGGGCCCACATAGAGGGGCGGACAGCCACGGTCGGCGTGGCGGATTTCAAGCAGAAAACGATGGGGGACGTGGCGTTCCTCCAGACGGTGGATCCGGGAACGGTCGTGCGACAGGGCGCCCCGGCCGGGGTGATCGAGACCATCAAAACGACATCCGACATTCTCTCGCCGGTGTCGGGCAGGGTGACGGAAATCAATCCGAACATGCAGGACAGCCCGCACCTGATCAATCAGGACCCTCACGGTGCCGGCTGGATCTATCGCATCGAACTGGCCGACCCCAAGGCTGATGCGCAGGGGCTGCTCGAGGCGGAAGCATACTGCGAAATCATGAAGGAACACCTCTCCAGGGAAGCAGGGAAGAAGAATGGATAAAACGGGAAAAGTGGTCATACTGCCCTGCAGCGGTATTGGCAAGCCTACGGGGGCGTTGGCCCGGGAGATTGCCTACGAACTCGCGGAGCGCGCCCGGCCGGAAAAGACTGCGATGACATGCCTTCCGCTCCTGGTGATCGGCGATACCGACGCTCTGAAGCTCGTCAGGGAGAATCCCGTCATCACGATCGACGGCTGCGCGCTCGAATGCGCCAGAAAAAGCCTCGAGGCGGCCGGAGCGAAACCGGCTCTCACCTGTCAGTCGGTCAAATTCTTTCTGGCTCACAAAGAGCTCAAGCCGGAAGGGGTGGCCCAGCTGAACGAGGCGGGACGAAAGCTTGCAGGGCTGGCTGCCGATGAGCTGGCGGCGACGGTGGACAGGCTGGCGAACGGGGAGGATGCCTGATGGAGATGCGTGTGAAAGTTGGAATCGTTTCCTGCAGCGGCGAAGAGCGGCCCGAAGGAACGGTCTGCCGCATGGCCTGCCGCAGGCTGCTCGAACAGACGACCGACAAAACCGTGACGATCTGTCTGCCCCTGTTCATCGCAGGCGGCAGGGAAGAGCGGACCTTCGCCTCGAAATACCCCACGATCACGGTGGACGGCTGTGAAAAACGCTGCGCCGCCCGGGCCACGGAAACCCTGTCGGCGAAGCCCCGCATGACGCTGCTCATTCCGGAGATTCTCCGGAAGCGTGGTCTCGCAGTTCCGAGGACGCGCCGGAACTATGGCCCAGAGGAGGAGCCAGTGATCCGCGCGGTCATCGAGGAGCTCGCCGGGGCCGTCGATGAAGTGCTGGCGAAAGCCTGAGCCCGGCGCGCCGAACGTCGGAGAAGAACGATATGGCAACGTATGTAAATAACGTGGAGTGGCGCGGAAACCATCTGGGGTACACCTGGTGCCAGAATGGCGTGGAGATGGAGTTCTCTGCCCCGCCAGACCTTCACGGCCTGCCGAATGTGCTGACCCCCGAGGATGCGTTCATCGCCTCGTCGAACACCTGCTATTTCATGATGGTCCTCTGGGCGGCGGAACGCTTCAAGCTCGAACTGGAAAGCCTGGAGTGCCGTGCCGAGGGCGAGGTCGAAGAGTTCATCGACCGGACGTCGTGGTTCAGGAAAATCACGTTGTATCCCAGAATCGTCGCACGGGGAAAGACAGAAGAATACGTTCGGCGCGCTCTCGACATGGCGCTGAAATACTCCACCATCAACCAGTCTCTCAAGTCCGAGATCGTCATTCAGCCGGAGATCATCATCCGGTAACAGGAGCCAGGAATCATGAGCGAAAGCATCACGCAGAAACTTTCCTTCCTCGACCGATATCTGACCCTCTGGATCTTCACGGCCATGGCGGTCGGCGTCGGCGCCGGCTACTTCATCCCGGGCATCGAAGGATTCATCAACCGTTTCCAGGTCGGCACGACGAATATACCGATTGCTATAGGCCTGATCCTGATGATGTACCCGCCCCTGGCGAAGGTGAAATACGAGGAGCTCGGTGACGTATTCAGGGACACGAAAGTGCTTGCGCTGTCGCTGGTGCAGAACTGGATCATCGGGCCGTTTCTGATGTTCTTCCTCGCGATCGCGTTCCTGCGCGACCAGCCGCAGTACATGACCGGCCTGATCCTGATCGGCCTCGCGCGCTGTATCGCAATGGTCATCGTCTGGAACGACCTCGCGAAGGGCGACACCGAATACTGCGCGGGCCTCGTCGCGTTCAACAGCATCTTCCAGGTGCTGTTCTTCAGCGTCTATGCGTGGTTTTTTATCACCGTCCTGCCGCCGTATTTCGGCCTGCCCGGTCTGGCCGTGAATGTGACGATGGGCCAGATCGCGGAAAGCGTGTTCATCTACCTCGGAATTCCTTTCCTGGCCGGCGTCACGACGCGGTTCCTCCTGGTGAAAACGAAGGGGAAGGAGTGGTACCACGCCGAGTTCATTCCCCGCATCAGCCCGATCACGCTGGTTTCCCTGCTGTTCACGATCGTCGTGATGTTCAGCCTGAAAGGGAACCTGATCGTGCGCATTCCGATGGATGTAGTGCGCATCGCGATCCCCCTGCTGATCTACTTCGTCGTGATGTTCCTCGTCAGCTTCGTGATCGCCGCGAAACTCGGCGCTTCCTACGGGAAAACCGCGACGCTTTCCTTCACTGCGGCCAGCAACAACTTCGAACTCGCAATCGCCGTGGCCGTCGCCGTGTTCACGATCAACCACGGAGCGGCCTTCGCAGCCGTCATCGGCCCCCTCGTCGAAGTACCCGCCCTCATCGGCCTCGTCAACGTCTCATTCTGGCTCCGCGACCGTCTCTTCCCCGATCTGCCGAACGTTTCCTGAAGATACGCCGAACGGCCGGCCCGATCACCCTTTCCGGGGAACGCCGTCGGGCCGGCCGTTCATTCGAACGTTCTCTTCGCCGTGGCCCGGCCTCCCCATACCATCCATCAGGCACCTCCAGTAATATATAGAATTATATATGATATTGTTGACGATGATATATTGCCGGCGCGGTTCGAATCAGCCGCCTTGAAGCGTCCTTTGCGGATGGCGCTTCCATGCTATTTTCATGGGATTGTCGGCACTCACGTAATACCAGCGGATTGATTTCGATCGGGATGGTGTATTACTCTGGAAAGAGACGCCGGACAATTTATCCTTTTTTCGTCGACGCATGCATACACGACATACAACAGGAATTTCACGATGAACGAGCGCAAAGCCTATCTTGCAGGAGGCGGCCTCGCAGGAATCGCTGCGGCTTTCTATCTGCTCAGAGAGGGCGACTTTTCCGGCGAGAACATCACGCTGTTCGAGGCCGCCGACATCGCCGGCGGCAGTCTCGATGCCGCTTTCGAACCGGGGAAAAGCCGGTATTTCATGCGGGGTTTCCGCATGCTCGAAGACAAAGTCTACACCGCGCTGTTCGACATGCTTTCCTCAGTTCCCTCCCTGCAAATGCCCGGTAGAGCCGTGATGGACGAGTTCGTCGAGTTCAACCGGCAGGTCAAAACGTTTTGCAGCGCCCGCCTGCTGGTCAAGGGGAAACCCGTCGATGCGCGACCCTTCAGACTGAGTTTGGGCGATCGGTTCCGGCTTGTCAGGCTGCTTGCACTCGAGGAGCGGCAGATCGAAAGCGTGCCGATCGATGCATATTTCTCGCCAGCCTTTTTCGAGAGCAACTTCTGGATAGAGTTCTGCACGACCTTTTCCTTCCAGCCTTGGCACTCGCTCGAGGAGCTCAAGCGGTATATCCTGCGGTTCATCCAGGACTCCCCCGTGCTCGACACCCAGACTTGCGTCAGGAGCACGAAATATAATCAGTACGATTCCATCGTTCTCCCGGTGAAGACGTGGCTGAAGGAGCGAGGCGTCCGGTTCCGAAAAAACAGCATCGTCTCGGACGTGGCGTTTTCACGCGTCAGCGGAAAGCTGCGGGTCGACGGGCTCACGGTCGCCTCTCCGGGGGGGGAACAGCGGATCGCCGTCGAAGAGGACAGTCTCGTGTTCCTGACGCTGGGATCGATGACCGACCAGTTCTCGATCGGCTCGATGGACCGGCCACCTCACGCGATTCACGTGAGTGCAGCCCCAGCCTGGAATCTCTGGAAACGGATTTCGGATGTCAGCCCGGAGTTCGGACGCCACGCTGTATTCAGCTCCGACCTCGACAAGACGAAATGGGTGTCGTTCACCGTCACGTTCTCCAACTCCCTGTTCTTCGACCACATCGAGCGAATTACCCGCGCGCGTGCAGGCACGGAAGGCCCGATCACCATCAGGGACTCCAACTGGCTGATCTCGTTCGCGCTTCCCAATCAACCACATTTCATAGGCCAGCCCGAACATCTCCAGGTCATCTGGGGATACGGCCTGTATCCCGACAGACCAGGAAATTATGTCCGGAAGAAGATGTCGGAATGCACCGGGCGGGAAATTCTCGTCGAGCTCCTGCACCATTTGAAGATTGATTATATTCTTGATAGTATTCTTCAGGCGGCCGACTGCGTTCCCTGCCTGATGCCCTATATCACGAGCCAGTTCATGCCGCGAAAAGCCGGCGACAGGCCCAAGGTCGTCCCTGACTGTGCTTCCAATTTCGCGTTCATCGGGCAGTATTGCGAGATTCCAGACGACATCGTGTTCACGCTGGAATACTCCGTGAGATCCGCCCAGACGGCGGTTTTCAACTTGCTGAACAGCGGAAAGAGGCCGACGCCGATCTATCCCGGGTGGAAACGCCTGAAAAACATCTTCAACGCGATCCGGACCATTTTCAGATAAATCCGGCGTCGGGTCCGGCTGGACTGCGCCATCCGGGCGCCGCCGGCCCGCTTCCCGCGTCGTTCGGCTTGGAACCGGTATTACGGCGATATCGCCGATTTGTTCGTGGTTCCCGATCGTTTTGTGGTAATATCAACGCTCAGTTTCGTGCTGCTGGACAAACCCCTTGCCTCCTTCCCGGGCTTGTTACCGGCAGAGGCCCTTCCAGAGAGAAACAGCGTTCATGATTTCCGGCAATGTCACCATCGAAGCTCTAGAATACGTGCTCCCCCCTCAGATCCTCACGTCCGACGAGATCGAGGAGGAGATGCGGGGCACCCTGAACCGGTTGAAACTTCCCAGAGGCCTTCTGACGATGCTGACGGGCATCCGCGAACGCAGGGTGTGGTCCGCCGGGGAACGCCCGAGCGATGTGGCCACGATGGCCGCGCAGAAAGTTTTTTCCGCCTCCGGGATCGCCCCCGGGGATATCGGGTGCATCATCAATACCTCGGTCTGCCGGGACTTCATCGAACCTTCCGTGGCATGTCTCGTCCATGGCAACCTGAAACTCCCTTCCTCCTGCATGAACTTCGACGTCGGTAACGCCTGCCTGGGTTTTTCGAATGCCATGCACATCCTGACTCTGATGATCGAAGCCGGGCAGATCCGATACGGCCTGATCGTGAACGGAGAAACCTCGGGAAATGTTGTTTCGGCAACCCTGGACCGCCTCAAAAATCCTGCTGCCACGATCGAAACATTCCAGGAACAATTCGCGACCCTCACGCTAGGGAGCGGGGCGGTAGCCATGATTCTCGGTCCCCGGGACGGGAGCCGCACGAATCACGTGATCAATGGAATGGTGACGCTCTCTGACACCAGATTCAGCCGTATCTGCGTGGGGCAGTCCGAGTATATGAAGACGAACACGCTCGAGGTCATGAACCAGGGCGTGCGCCTGGCTCATGAGACATGGGAACTCGCCCGCTCTATGCTGCCGAACTGGAGCGATGATGCCATAGACCGGTATGTTCCGCACCAGGTGAGTGTGAAGAACATCCAGTTGATGTGCGACAAGCTCGGGATCTCACCGGAAAAGCAGCAGTTGAACTACATGACTCTCGGCAACATCGGCCCGGCCGCAATTCCCATAACTCTCAAGATGGCCGATGAGGAGGGACGGCTCCATCCCGGTTCCCATGTAGCACTTCTGGGGATCGGCAGCGGCCTGAACTGCTCGATGGCGAGCATCACCTGGTAAATCGTTCACCTGCCCTTCGGAAAAGGATTCAGCAGTCTGTCGCAGGCGCGAGCAGCCGGCCCCGGGCATCCGGCGGCAAGAGCAGGAAAAGAATCGGTATCGCGCGGGTGCGAAGATACCTCAGCGACCCGAAAAAATATCGTTAAGAAATTCATGCATCGTGCCGATGAGGCCGAGGTGACTCAGTGTGTCCGGCGAACCGGACAGCAAGGAGCGAGGCATGAGCAGAAACACCGCGATATTGGCCCTGGCTGCGTCTCTGCTGGCTCTGCCCGCGGGCGCGCAGGAATACCTGCAGCCCGAGGTCCAGAGCCAGCTGAAGCAGTCGGGGTTCAGTAGTTCCTTCATCTCCAGCGTCAGGCGCCAACCGGTCAACCCATACCGGCGTGTCG
>JAKJFL010000811.1:0-1531 GCA_022704935.1 Candidatus Rifleibacteriota bacterium | reverse complement strand
CGTCAAGGGTGAGCCGGAGATCTCCGACCCGGAGTTCGACCGACTCATGGCCGAGCTTCGCGAGATCGAAGAGAAGCACCCCGAGCTGATCTCCACCGAGTCGCCGACCCGGCGCGTCGGCGGGGCCGCGGCCTCGTTCGAGACCGAGCAGCACCGCGTGCCGATGATGAGCCTCGACAACGCCTACACCACGGGCGACCTCCGCGAATGGATCGCCCGGATGCAGAAGATCGCCGGGGAACACGTGTTTCCGATCGTGGCAGAGCTGAAGATCGACGGGCTCTCCATCTCCCTGACCTATCGGAACGGGCGGTTCGAAACGGGCGTCACACGGGGCGACGGCCGCATCGGCGACGTGGTGACGGGGAACATCCGCACCGTCCGTTCCCTGCCGCTGACGATCGAGAGTCGGTTCGACATGGACATCCGCGGCGAAACGTGGGTCCCCCGATCAAAGCTGGCTGAGCTGAATCACGAGCGACTCGCGGCCGGCGAGGAGCCTTTCAAGAACTGCCGCAACCTGGCCTCGGGCTCGCTGAAGAATCTCGACCCCTCCGTCACGGCGGGGCGCGGCCTGCGCGTCACGGTGTACGATATCGCCCAGGCACGCGAACTCGGGTTCACCAGCCACTGGGAATCCCTCGAGTTCCTGAACCGTCAGGGATTCGTCGCCAACGCGCCGGCCAGGCTGTGCCGCAGCATAGAAGATATCGAAGAATATATTTCAACCGCCGACCGGCTGAGGAAAGAACTCGACTTCGACATCGACGGCGTCGTGCTGAAGGTCGACTCGCTCCCGCTCCGGCGCGAGCTGGGCGTGACAACGAAGGCACCCCGGTGGGCGATCGCATACAAGTTCGCGCAGGAACAGGCCGTCACGCGGCTCCAGTCGGTCGTATGGCAGGTCGGCCGGATGCAGATCACGCCGGTCGCGGTGCTGGAGCCGGTCGAACTCGGCGGCACGACCGTATCGCGCGCTTCCCTCCACAACATCGATCAGATCCGGGAGAAAGACATCCGCGTCGGCGACCTCGTTGTCGTCGAGAAAGCCGGTTTCATCATCCCCTACGTCGTCGAGTCACGGCGGGACGAGCGGACGGGCGCGGAAACCGAGATCGAACCCCCGGAAACCTGCCCGGCATGCGGCGGCCCCACCCGGGTCTGCCGAGAGCGTGAGGACGGTGTTCCCGGCGCGGGCGAGTCGACCGTCGTCCACTGCACGAACAAGACGTGCCAAGGCATGCTCGCTCGGCGGGTGACCTACTTCGTGACCATGATGGAGATCGAGAACGTCGGTCCGCAGCTCGTCGAGCGGCTCGTTTCGGCCGGCCTGGTCGCCGAGCCCGTCGACCTGTTCCGCCTGCGGCGCGAGGACCTGCTCAGCGTCGAGCGGATGGGGGAAAAGCTGGCAGATAAAATTCTTTATAATATAGAAAAAGCGCGGACGCGGCCGCTGTCGAAGGTCATCGCGGCGCTCGGCATCCCGAACGTGGGCGCGGTGTCGGCGGAAGACCTGTCACACCGGTTCCCC
>JAKJFL010000810.1:0-1533 GCA_022704935.1 Candidatus Rifleibacteriota bacterium | reverse complement strand
CTCCGGACGGGCCGAGCGCTCGTCGACCAGGCGCGGGCCTTCCAGCTGGCGATCCGCGAGGCGTTCGAGATTCCGCCCCTCCGACTCGAAGTTGTAGGGATGAAACCTGCGGTCGTGAGCACGCCGTATTTCCAGCTCCTGGTCTCGTCGTCGCGCCCCATCGCGAAGCTCGAGGCCCGCATGGAACCCACGTTCAAAGCCGGGTTCACGCTCGACATGATTCCCGCGTTCGGACACGTGTACACCCTTTCGAACTCCCAGCCGATCGAAAGCGGCGAGTATACCCTGATGCTGTCGGGAACCTCCGTCGACAGGGGCAGATCGCCGCTCGTACGCGTTCCGCTGAGCGTGCAGCTGCCGGTCGAGTCGGCCGTCATCCTTCCCGTGGCCCCGTATATCCCCGAGGGGTTCGCGGGCTCGTTCCCGGTCACGATCCAGATGCTCGACCCGATCGAACGGCCGAACCAGCGCCGGATCGATTTTTCCCTGACCTGGATGGGCAAGCGGGTCGACGGCACGACCGGGCCCGACGGCCGGGCCGGCGTCGTGATTCCCCTGAGCGGAGCCGAGCGAGCCGGCTTCCCTCTCGAACTCCATGCCGAAGGCAGACAGGTCGCCGTCATGCCGATCGCGCTCAAAGCAGCCGCCGAGCAGTTCGTGATCGGCCGCGTCGTTTCATCGACCACCGGTTCGGGAATCAACCGCATGACCGTTTCCGCCGACAACAGACAGACGGCATTGTCGAACCCCGACGGCTATTTCTTCCTTTCGATGCCGATGCGTGCATTCAATATCACGATGAATATTACTCCAACGACGGGATATCTCCCGGCCACCATACGCCACAAAACCGACGGGAAGAACGTGCAGACGCCCCTGATCACCCTCACGCCGCGCGTTCCCGGCCTTCTCGGGCGTCGGATCGGGATCATCGCCCAGCGCGACCAGGATGCCTGGGCTCGCCCGCTCGTCAAGGCCCTGATGCAGGGCGGCGCCCGCGTCCGGCGGCTGCCGAACGGCAGCGGCCCGCACCCCGAGCACGAGGCGATCGCGACGGCGAACCAGGAAGGAGGCTATGACCTGCTGATCGCGATAAAGCCCGGCTCCGGCACATCGGTGGAACTGCGCCACTACCATCGAAGCCAGGTCGGGAAAACCCTCGCGCAAGCAATCGTGAAAAAGATGGACAGGAAGGGCGGCGTCAAGGCCGGCGCCGGTTCCGACTACGAACTAGGCCATACCGGAGCCCCCGCTCTCGTGGTGCAGACGCCGGCCCAGACCATCGAAACCCTCCCAGCTTCGTTCGCCGCAGCCCTGATCGATGCCCTGCCCGCGGCGATTGAGCCCAAGTAATTTGCTCGTTTTTCGACTATCTCTCATACAAACCGCCCGCCGGATATCCGGCGGGCGGTTTGTTGTATATCACATACGTTATTTTCCCGGAATCGGTGGCACCGGTGCGGTCCCTGGCGCGCCTGACGCCACTACGTGAGCCGCAGCTGCGGATGACGCAGGTGCCGCCGCGGAAGCGGA
>JAKJFL010000132.1:0-7661 GCA_022704935.1 Candidatus Rifleibacteriota bacterium | reverse complement strand
AGAAACACGGCGGCCTTTTCCCGAAACTCCTCCGAATCCGTGATGTCGGCGAGCCGCGAGACGACATCCTTGAGCCGCGCCAGCACCGTCGCCTCGTCTTTTCGCTCGCGCACGCGCCGGGTGATGGCGTTTCCGCCGGCATACAGGGTCAGTAACCGCCGGGTCGTCTGGACCTGACTGGCGATCTCCTGTTCCATGAAATACTTGTACGGAGGCTGGAGGCGAGTCTCCTCGACCTTCAGCAGGCTGCGCTGGGAAGCGCGTTTCAGGCGCCTGCCGGTGCGCAGATCATACAGCACGGGCTCTGCGCCGGGGCCGAACACGGCGAACTCGTTCTCGCGGATCGGCACGAGAATGCGCGTCATCTGCAGAACCGACGCGAGGTCCGACGAGGCGAGCGTGAAGTTTCCGACCTCCTGGTCGTGGCCGGTGCCGATGTAGAGGCTGCTGCCGGCCTTGATCGCGACCATGACGCGGCTGACTGGGTCGACGACGACCGAGGCGAACGAGCCGGTCACCTGCTTCGCTGCATGCTGCACGGCCGCGCGCAGGGCCGCCTCGCGCACCGTCATGTCGTCGGTATTCTTGTACTGAAGTTCGAGAGCGAAGAAGTGCTCGATCGTGTGAACGAGCATTTCGCCGTCGTTGTCGCTCTTTACCTCATGCCCTTCGCGACGCAGCCACTCCTTGAGACGTTCGCAGTTCGTGATGTTGCCGTTGTGGGCGCCGTAGAAATGCAGCTTGCACCGCATCTCGTGCGGCTGGGCGTTCTCCTTAGTGACGGCTCCGAACGTGGCCCAGCGCACCTGGCCGCAGAACAGCAAGCCTGGCAGTTTGTCGATGCCGAGCCGGACGACCACGTCGCTCGGCGCTCCCACGTCCTTGCGCAGAACGGTTTTGCCCTTCTCGTCCTGCACGATGCCGCCGGTCGAGTCATATCCGCGGTATTCGAGCATTCTGAGAAGTCTGGCGGCCATACCGCCCATCCGCGCATGTTCACGTTCAAAGCTGAGTCCGATAACGCCGCACATCCGAGCTCCCTTCCTTCGAGCAGATTTTGCCGAGAGAATACTCCCGACTCCTCATCCCTGCCAAGTATTCCAACTTATTTTTCCCCCGGATCGCATGATTCGACAAACCATTCTTTTTGAGATTAGTCAGGTGTGATCTCTGATCAGATCACTGTTAGGAGAGTATATAGATGGGAGAAAAGGGAACGCTGTTCGACCTGGCGGGCGGATTCACCCGAACGAGCCCAGGAGTTTCTTAGCCCAAGATGCCGGTGGCAGGCGATTCCGAGGCGGAGAGGCCGAGAAGGCAATTGATCAGATCGTTTTTATTCGAATCTTTCGCCATGGGTACATGATTTCTCTCATGCAGCCATAGGTAACGCGGCGCGCGCACGACACGCAACATTCATGAGACCAGCATCCTTGACACTCCGCCATTTCCGACTATGCTTGAAAGTAGAAGGGCTTGTGAAGGATTTGTACCGCAAGGGCCGCACTGCAGCCGGCCAAGTCGCCATATGCGGCCACGGGAACCTGTCACAAGGGGGTTACGTCCATGGGTGCAGATCATGTGCCCGGTTCGGCCCGACGGTTCTCCATCCCCTGGGAGAAAATAACTGAACGGACGCATGTCGGCGTCCTCACCCCCGAAGTGAGCCAGAGCCTCGAGTTGATGGCCGACGGCATCGTCGATGCACTCTGCCGCGATCGATGCACGATTTGCTGCGTCAGCGAAAAACACGCAAAAGCACTCAGAGAACGCCTCGACTCCCGGTTCATCGACCACCGGGCAGCGACGGCCGACGGTCGGCTGCGGTGGCTCGAAACCTCGACGGGCAAAAATCTGGCGGAGACCGTATCGGCAATTTCCAGCAGGCGGCCGCACGCGGAGCCGCCGCTCGTGCTGGTGCTTCCTGTCTGGAGTTCCGTCCAGCGGAAGCCGGCCGCCATGCGCGCCCTGGAAGCGACGCTGTGCGACCTCATCCTGACGGGAAAAGCACGAATCGTCTGTTTCTACCCCGTCACCTGCCATACGAAGGGCGTTCTGGTCTCGGCCATGGATTCGCACCGCCTGCTCTGGTTCGAAGGGGAATTCTCTCATAACCCCTTCCACATGCCTCTCCATACGCGAAAATCGAGACACCGGGCCGACGAGATGTTCCGCCAGCGCATCGAGGCGATGCGCATCGGCAGGCGCATCGGCGACATCCACGGGATGGACGCCACCACGTCCCACGAGCTGAACAATCTGCTGGCCGCGATCGTCGGCAACACCGAGATTCTCCAGCTCACGCTTCCGGCCACCACCTCGATCTACGACCAGTTGAACACGATCCACGAGGCGGCGCGAAAAGCCGCGCAGATCTGCCGCCGCATTCCCCTCGCGGAAGCGGCTCCCGTACCGTCGGGAACACCGGCCGAGCACAGACACCCCGAGCCCGCGAAACAACCTGTCGCGAAGTCGCTCGCGCCCACATGGCAAGGGTGGGGAACCGTTCTCCTCGTCGATGACGAGGAAGCGATCCGCATCGTCGGGAAACAGATTCTCGAGCGACTCGGCTTCAAGGTTCTCACGGCATCGGACGGTCTGGAAGCGGTTCACCTGTGCAAGCGGTTCAGCGAAGAGATCCGGATCATCATTCTCGATCTGCTGATGCCGAACATGACCGGAGAAGAAGCCTTCATCGAGATACGCCACATGACGGACAACCTGCCGGTCGTCATCGCAAGCGGCCTCGGCTCGGAAGAGATCGCCCGGAAATTTCCGCGCGACGACCGGCTTGCGACACTGCCCAAGCCCTATGGCATCATCGAACTGTCGCAGATCCTCCGGAAACTCCTCGGAGACGAAGAAGCCAGGCCGGAGAGCTTCAATTAACTCTTTCGTCCAGTTTGGGCCGCGATGTCGGCTGACGTCACGTCCGGATGCCGATACCGGCGCCGGCCACGCGTCAGCCACCCGAACTGGATCGCCTCGACCGGGCACAGATTCAGGCACGCGAGGCAGGCCTCGCACCGGCCGCCCCAGACGGGCCGCCCGTCGGGGCCGGGCGCAATGTTTCCCGCCGGGCAGACCTTCATGCACAAACCGCACCGGGTGCATGTGTCGTCGGCCCTGAAGAATTTTCCGCTTCGCCGTACGGATGACAGGAAACCCGCATACAGCGGTCTGAAAAGCAGTTCACCGACCGAGGCGAGCATCCCCGGAAGCCCGCCTCGTCCCGCGATGAAGTCGGCCATGAACGCATCAGTTGCCTTGTCGCCGCCGGCGATCATCTCGGCGCACTGCTCCCCGGACGGCGCAGCATGCAGGGGGATGCAGTTTCCCGGATACACGACGACGGCCGCGGCGTCGAGCCGGGCGCCCCTCGACTCGAGAAGCTTTTTGAGCTGGACGAGGGTTCCGCCGGCGCTCTGGCCGCAGGTCGCGATCGCGAACACCCGGTCGCTCTTCAGCGTCGAGATCCTCTCGACGAACTCCTTCACCATCCGCGGAAGCCCGAACGAATACACCGGGAAGACGAAGCCGGCCCTGGATGCCGAGATCTCGACCGCGCCGGCCGGAGCGGACGCTATGGGCTTCAGTTCGACATCGCCGCCGAGCATCGCCGCCGCGCGCCGCGCGACCGCAAGGGAATTCCCGGTTCCCGTGAAATACCAGATGACGTCGCTCATGTCCGGCCCCTTTTATATATTTCAATATATTACTTTACGCACGGGCGTTGTCGTCCGTGCCGCCGGTAGGGTAACATGGAAACATCTCACCGGGCAGCCATGCCCGCCAACGGAGGATCCGAGAACATGTTCCCAGCCGCCACGTATACGGCCCGGCGCAGAGAGTTGCGCTCGCGCTTCGGCAACGGTCTTCTTCTTTTCCCGGGAAACGGCGAGATGCCGATGAACTACGCGGCCAACACGTATGCGTTCCGGCAGGACAGCTCCTTCCTTTACTACTGGGGCCTCGCCGAGCCGGGTCTGTTCGCGGTCATCGACCTCGACCTCGGCCGCGAGATCGTGTTCGGCGACGACATCACGCTCGACGACGAGATCTGGATGGGACCGTGCGCGCCCCTCTCCGTCAGGGCCGCGGCGGCCGGCGTGACGGAGACCGAACCGCTCGCCTCGCTCGATGGGTATCTCGGCGCGGCTCTGTGCGCGAAGCGGCCGATGCGGTTCCTGCCCCCCTACCGTGCGGAAACGCGGTTCCAGCTCGGTCGCCTGCTCGGCATCGCGCCAGAGCGTCTGAATTCCTACGCGTCGGCGGAGTTCATCACGTCGGTCGTCTCTCAGCGCATCGTGAAAAGCCCCGAAGAAGTCGCCCAGATCGAGGCGGCGCTCGGGATCAGCCATGCGATGTACGAGACAATCCTGCATCTGCTCCGCCCCGGCATGATCGAACAGGAACTGGTCGGAGCCGCCGAGGGCGTGGTTCTCGCGGCCGGCTCGCACACCTCGTTTCCGACGATCCTCTCGATCCGCGGCGAAACGCTCCACAACCATAATCACGGGAATACGGTGAAGCCGGGCGACCTCCTGCTCGTCGATTCGGGCGCCGAGTCGCCGCTTGGCTACGCCAGCGACATCACCCGGACCTTCCCGGTGTCGGGCCGGTTCGAGCCGCGCCAGAAGGAAATCTACGAGATCGTCCTGGCGGCCCAGACGAAAGCGATAGGGATGATTCGGCCAGGCCTTCCCTTCCGCGAGGCCCATCTGGCCGCGGCGCAGGTCATCGCCGAAGGTCTGACGGCCATCGGACTCATGCGGGGCGACCCTGCCGCCGCTGTCGCCGCCGGGGCCCATGCATTGTTCTTCCCCCACGGGCTTGGCCACGCGCTCGGTCTCGACGTCCACGACATGGAAGGGCTCGGCGAAACGTATGTCGGCTACGACGATGAGTTCGTGCGCAGCGACCAGTTCGGCCTCGCCTACCTGCGCTTCGCCCGGCGGCTCGAGGCCGGCCACGTGATGACCGTCGAGCCCGGCATCTACTTCATCCCGACGCTGATCGCCGCCTGGAAGAAGGAAGCGAGACACGCCGCCTTCATCGACTACGCCGCCGTCGACCGATACGTCGGCTTCGGCGGCATCCGCATCGAGGACGACGTGCTGGTCACTCCCGAAGGTCGCCGCGTCCTCGGCCCGGCGATCCCCAAAACCGTCGCCGACGTCGAGTCCGCCCTCGCGAAATAGCGGCCCGAGTAGAAAACGTTTCACCGCTGAGGCACAGAGTTTTCAACCGATCGCGCCGTGCCTTGGCCCGTTCATGCCCTGTAGGGGCGGGTTTGAAACCCGTCCCTACATGTCCGATGGCGATCCGCAGATATCAATACGATATAATATAATCTAATATATCTGCGTCATCTGCGGATCGTTTTCCGGCTTTTTGGCCGGGTTTACAGGACGGTGAGGAGTTCCTGGTATTTGGCCATCGGCCAGAACTCGGCGGCGACGAGTTGTTCGGCTTCGTCGACGACCGAACGGAGGGCGCCGAGGGCTTTCTCGCCTTCCGTCGCGAGATACCCGGCGTGCTCGTGGGAGTTTTTCTTCCCGGCAGCCTTTTCGAGGACGGCCACGAGCTCGTCGGTCCGGTCCTGGATGTTCGTGAACAACTCCTCGAACCGGCGGGCATCGGACAACAGTTTTTTCGAGGTCAGGCCGGCCGCCTTTGTCGCCGCCGCGGCGCCGGCCGTCGTTGCGATCTGCCGCGTAAGAGCCGGAACGATGAGGGTCCGGGCCATGTTGACGGCGGTCTTGTATTCGATCTCCTTCGTCTTCACGTAGGTCTCGAGTTTCACCTCGACCTTGGCGTGAAGTTCGCGGGACGTCAGCACGTGCGTCCTGTCCATCAGCTCCACGACCTCTTTCTCGAGATACACGTTCACGGCCTCGGGCGTGTTCCGGGCGTTCGGCAGGCCGCGCTTGGCGGCTTCGGCATGCCACTGGCTCGAATACCCGTTCCCTTCGAATCGCACGCGGCGCGTATCCCGGAAGACATCCCGCAGGACCGTGATCGCCCGTTCCTTGATGTCGCGCGGGCTCCTGAGAGCCGCAAGCCGCTTCTCTATGGTGTAGAAGCCGTAAGTGACGGCGAGGTTCAGCGACGTGACGGCCTCCGAGCAGTTCTGGGACGAGCCGACGGCGCGGAACTCGAACTTGTTACCAGTGAAGGCGATCGGCGACGTGCGGTTCCGGTCGGAGGAGTCGCGCGTCACGCGCGGCAGGTTGCGCACGCCCATGTTGATGTGGGCCATGGTCTGCTCGTTCAGCTTGCCCATGCCGGCGATCTCGTCGACTAGCTGGGTTAAATACTCACCGAGATATATCGACATGATCGCCGGGGGCGCCTCGTTCGCCCCGAGCCGGTGGTCGTTGCCGGCGTCGGCCGCGGCAGCGCGCAGAAGGCCGCCGTATCTGTCGACGCCAAGCATCATCGCGCCCAGTGTGAGAAGGAAGGTGATGTTCTTTAGCGGGGAGGCGGACGGCTCGAGGTAGTTCGCGCCTGTGGAATCGCCGATCGACCAGTTCACGTGCTTACCCGAGCCGTTCACGCCCGCGAACGGCTTCTCGTGCAGCAGGACGACGAACTCGTGCCGCATCGCCACGTGCTTCATGATGTCCATGATCTGGAGGTTGTGGTCGATCGCGAGATTCGCCTCCTCGAACAGCGGCGCAAGCTCGAACTGGTTCGGCGACACCTCGTTGTGACGGGTTTTCGAGGGAATGCCGCGCCGGTACAGCTCGCGATCGAGGTCTTCCATGAACCTCAGCATCTTGCGGTGGATCGAGCCGAAGTAATGGTCTTCCATCTGCTGGCCCTTCGCCGGAGCCGCGCCGAACAGGGTTCGGCCGCAGATGCGCAGGTCGGGCCGCGTCTCGTACAGCTTACGGGAGACGACGAAATACTCCTGTTCCGGGCCGGTGTAGACGATCGTCTTCTTCGCCAGGCGGTTTCCCAAAAGTCGCTGGAGGCGGATGTTCGTGTCATTGAGAGCGCGCATCGAACGCAGGAACGGTGTCTTCAGGTCGAGGACGTCGCCGGTCCAGGAGAGGAAGACGGAGGGAACGACCAGGGTCCGGGTCTGACCCGTTTCCTGGAGGAACGCGGGGGAGGTGGGGTCCCAGGCGGTGTAGCCGCGGGCCTCGAACGTCGACCGGATGCCGCCCGAAGGGAAGGACGACGCATCGGGCTCGGACTGGATGAGCTGTTTGGCGGAAAACCGCTCGATCAGTTCGCCGTTCTCGCCGTAGCTGATGAACGCGTCGTGCTTCTCGGCTGTGCCGCCACGCTGGGGCTGGAACCAGTGGGTGAAATGGGTCGCACCGTTGCCGATCGCCCATTCCTTCATGGCATGCGCGACTTCGTCGGCGATCGACTCGTCGAGCGGGGTTCCGCTCTGTATGGTCGCCTGGAGCTTCTCATACGCCGCGCGGTTGAGCTTCTCGCGCATGACGGCGCGGTTGAAGGTCAGTTCGCCGAAAAACCTGTTGATGTCTGACATCTGCTTCTCCTGGGTGACCGGGATGTGAATCACAACGATGCCACGATTTTACGCTTCATCGGTGAATCGTCAAGGCGTTTTGAGCATATTTGCTGGAAATGTATGATTTTTACTCCAGAAAACTATCGAATTGTTCAGTTTCAGGGCAGAA
>JAKJFL010000809.1:0-1538 GCA_022704935.1 Candidatus Rifleibacteriota bacterium | reverse complement strand
GGCATCATAAGCGGCCACGCGGCGGTATGGTTCAGGATCGGCGCGATCATTATCAGGAGCATGAGCGCGGGATACAGGTGCATCCAGTTGTAGGCATCGCCCGAGGGCCGCAGCCGCTGGAGGACGATGGGCAGCAGGGCGTGGAGGGCGCCGAACAGAAGATAGAAGCCGAGGGCGATCGGCAGCAGCGCCTCGGTCAGCGCCGTCGTCGTCCACGTCATCAGGAGCGCGAAGCCGGCGATGCTGGCCCCCATGTGCCAGGGCCGCGCCCCGTCGTCCTCGACCGTCTGCCAGGTGAGGATGAGATCGAGGAGGAACAGGAGCCCCAGCACCTTCACCGGCTGCGCCGCAAGGGAATCCTGCGCGAGCATCCAGGCGACCCAGGTCATCGAAACGAGAGGCGCGAGGCGCGCCGGATACGCCATGTGCTCGGCGTCGCCATCAATGTGGCGGACGGCTTTCCAGGCTCCGGCGTAGAAGACGGTGAAGCCGAAGAAGGCTGCCGCCCCTGTCATGGCGGTTTCCACCGTGCCGAACTGGTGGCCCCAGATCCAGAGAACGGCGAACGTGGCCCAGCATCCGTAAGTGTGATACGGGGCTGCCTCGCGGTCGCCGCGGGCCTCCCAGGCAAGGATCAGATCGATGAGGAACACGATCGAAAACGAGAGTGCCGGGCTCGTCCCATACTGCTCCCAGCCTGCCAGCATCGCGGCGAACGCCATGCCGGCAAGCGGAAAGACGCGGCCCGCGTTTTTCAGGTTCGTGTCCAGCCTGCCGCGAACGGCCGCCAATCTCGATGTGCCCATGAAGAAGAGCGGGAAGCCGAGAAAGGCGAGATACGCGGCGGTCATGTGGTCCCTGAGGGCATACATGCTTGCCCAGAGTGCGATGACCGTGAACGACGAGAGGCCGCTTCCGAAATGGAACGGGCCTGCCGATTCGTCCTTCATCGCCTGCCAGGCGAGCCCGACCGCGAGCAGCGCCGTCAGCGAGAAGATGTGCGCCGGGCTGTTTCCGAGTTCCTGCTGGAACAGTTGATACAGGTTGAAGGAGAAGGCGAGCAGGCCGGACCAGCGGGCGCTCTCGGACAGTTCGGGGTCGTCGCGGTCAGACCGGAGGCCGAGCCGCCAGAGGGCGAAGAAGAACGCGGGGTACGCGGCGAACAGGATCCATGCCGTTCCCGCGGCGTCCGGCGTGAAGCCAAATGCCGTCCAGCTCCAGGTGAGCAGGAAGACGATGACGTGCGCGTATTTCGCGAAGATAGAGGTCGTGGCGTCCCGGAGCGCCTGCCAGCCGATCAGCGCCGAGAACCAGTAGGGGAGAGACATGATCAGGCCGCCGTTTCCGTGGGCAAAAGACTGGAACACGGCTGGCGGGCCGGAAAAGCCCAAGGGGCCGGGAATCACGTTTCCGGGTTGCGGAACAGATACAATAGTGGAAGACATATGATAACTGATCCACATCGAAACAAGCGGGAAAACACGTGCGACCCGGACGACGTGCGGATCGTCCCATTCTCGTTTTTTCGCGAGATGGCC
>JAKJFL010000808.1:0-1548 GCA_022704935.1 Candidatus Rifleibacteriota bacterium | reverse complement strand
AGCGTGGTCCAGGGCAAGAACGGCCCCGAGTTGTGCGTGAAAATCCCCGTCACGATCCATGATTTCGGGCCACCCGACCTGTTCCAGATCGAGTTTTATCGGCTTCAGGGGAAAAATCTCGTCAAATGCGGGGAAAGTCTCACCGAGGCAACGCATTTCAACCAGATCATGAATCGCGGCGGTCTTGCCGCCCAGCGCGGACGGTATCTCGACGCCCTGAAAGATTACGAGACCGTCCTCGGCATGAGCGGCATGCCGATGCGCCTCCCGCCGGAAGCGAAGGCCGAAGCGCTGGTCGCCGCCGCCGAGTGCCGGGCCGGACTGAAGGATTTCAAGACGGCGCTCGAACTGTATCGCCGGGTGACCGTGGAATGCTCCGACTCGGACCTTTCTGAAAAAGCAGGTCGCGAGTCAGCCCTTATATCGCGGCATATCGATAGTCCCGCAGCCCTTTCCATCTACATGGACATCGTGAGATCCATACAGGCGGATCGCTGGAGCGAAGCCCTTTCCCTGATCGACAAGTGCCCCGCCGAGCTGAAAACCAGACTCGGCGACTATCTCCTGTTCCAGCGCGGAGAAGTTCTGATCGGCCTCGGCCGGATCGACGAAGCCGTCGAAGTGTTCAAGCGCATTCGCACCGAGTTCCGTGAATCGACCCTCGCCGAGACCGCCCTCGAGCGGATCCAGGAACTCGAAGGCGCCCCGGAAACGCCTGACGCCCAGTAAGGCGGAGCGGACGAGATGGCAAAGAAACAACGCGAATGGAAGGTGGAGGAGAAAAAAATATCTCCTTTCACGAAAATCCTCGTCTCGGCCGTCGTCGCGTTCATCCCGTTCTGTCTGTTCATCCTCATCCCCTACCTCGTGAAAAATCACATCGTCAGCAAGATGAACCTATCCGAGGAGTTGATTCTCGCCCCGCCGGAACACGTGTCTCTCGTGGCGACCGGTGATGTCCCCGCAACGATGAAGGTCGTCATTCACGGCTTCACGTTCCACATTCCCAAGATCTATACCCCCGTTCGCGTGATGCCGGATATCGCGGTGTTCCGCATCAACGCACGGCGCATTTCCCGGACCATCTCGATCGCCGCGAGAAAGCGCCAGCCGATGCTTTCCCTGCAGGATTCAGGCCTGATCCAGTGGTTCATGCCCTCGGAGCCGCTCGATTTCCTCGATACGATCCTGTATGCGACCTATCATCCCGTTCGACTGCTGTGCAAGGCACATTTTTTCGCAAGCGAGGGCATCAGCAGCAAGGTGTTCGAAACCGCCTGGGATACGAATCACCGGGCATATATTTTCCCGACTTCCGGCGGAAGCGGCTATGTAGGCCGCATCTACCGTACGGACGGGGACGGCTATTACGAGTTTTCGGTCGCCGACGAAGTCGAGGCGGTGACGCTCCGCGAGTGGGTCGATATCGCGATGAAGCTCAAACCCCCGGAATCGTATGTTCCCCAGGTCGAAAGCCAGGGAAACGGCTGGGCATCGATCACCCAGACGATCGCGCGCGCGAACTCCGGCGACAGCGGCCTCACCGAA
>JAKJFL010000807.1:0-1552 GCA_022704935.1 Candidatus Rifleibacteriota bacterium | reverse complement strand
CCGCCGCCGCCAGCTTCGCCTTCCTTGCCGATATCGTCGAGTTCGCCCATCAGTTTGTCCTGCTGGGCGACGGCGCCGTAGGCGTCCTGGAGGGCTTTGTTGATGTCGCTCTGGGTCGCGACGACCGGCTTCACCATCAGGCCCGTCATCAGCTGGATGTCGTCGATCGCGATGATGTTCAGCGGATCGACCATGGCGACGGTCAGCTTGTTTCCGACCTTGTTGATCGGGATCAGCATGTGGCGCTTGGCGATGTGCTCGGGAACGAGCTTCGCGATGACCGGGTCGATCAGGTAGTTCGAAAGATCGATATACGGAATCTTGAGCTGCTTGGAAAGGATCTGGACGATGTCATGCTCGGTGACGAGATGCATTTCGACCAGCACGGCGCCCAGACGCTTGCCGCTCTTTTTCTGGAGCGCAAGAGCCTGTTGCAGCTGTTCTTCGTTGATGAGGCCTTCGGAGATGAGCGCATCGCCCAGGCGCATCTTCTTCGCCGCATGCTGGATGTCAGTCATTCCTGCAGTTCCTTCCTATCCGCGGATGAGGTTCATGACGGCGCGCCGCATGACAGCCTCGGGGGCCGGTTGCCCCGTGACGAGCGTGTATGCCGCTGCACCCTGACGAATCAGCAACTCGGAACCGTCGATGACACGGGCCCCGGCATCTCTCGCAGCTTTCAACAGCCGGGAGGAGGGCTCGTAGTTCAGATCGATGTACACTGTTCTGGCTCCGTCGATTTCGTTCAGCACATCAAGGTGATCATCATGATGCCAGCCGAGAGGGGTGGCATTCACAATTATATCGGCACGATGAACGGCATCCGATAGGGATCTTTCCTCCCAGGGTGTGGGGACCACGTCGGTTGTCCCGGTCGGGAAACACGTTTTCAGGCGTGATCGGGTCCGGTTGGCCCAATATACCACGGGAATCGCTCTTTGGCAAAAGGCCCAGAGAACAGCCCTCGCAGCCCCGCCGGCCCCGAGAAGAAGAGCGCGTTCGAACGCCGGAAGCTCGTTTCGGAGCAGGTCGTAAAAGGAATCTGCATCCGTGTTGGCCCCCACGATTTCGTCCTTGCCGGGAAACCAGAGCGTGTTCACTGCTCCGATCGCGGCCGCCGAGCCGTGATGGCCGGTACAGAGACGGAAGGCAGCCTCCTTGTGGGGCCTCGTGACGTTCAGGCCGCCGGCGCCGATGTCCCTGAGACCGTGCACGGCCGACTCGAGCCGGTCAGCGGCAACGGTGAAGGCGAGATACACGGCATCGATTCCAGATGCCTCGAAGGCGGCATTCCAGAGGGTCGGGCTGAGGGAATGACCGACCGGATCTCCGAGAAGCCCGAATAATCGTGAGCGGGGGGTGATATCCATTGACACGAAGGCCCCGGCGGGTGCCGGGGCCGGTGATCGCTTATGAGAAGCTCTTTACCGCTTCTTCCTCGGTTTCGAAAATCTCGAAGACCTTGGTGAGCCGCGTCAGCTCGAAGAGCTCCTGGACCGCCGGGGAAAGGCGGATCAGCTTGAGGTCGCCCTTGGACTTCTTGACCTTCTTC
>JAKJFL010000806.1:0-1557 GCA_022704935.1 Candidatus Rifleibacteriota bacterium | reverse complement strand
CTCGACGAAGGTGTTTCCGTCGGAGGAAAAACCCGTCGTATGGCAGCCGGCGCACTGTTCGAGCCATCGCCGCTTCGTCCAGCCGTAATCGCGCACGGGAAGCCACGTGTTCGTCGCGCGGTCGAGGATGCGGGGAAGGACAACCAGGGTTCCCGTCGCATCGGCGACGAAGCGATGGACATAATGCGAACCGAGAACGTATTTCACCCGTTCGGGAGGCCATTCGAGATCGGCGGCGGACAGTGCCGGCAGGCCCTTCACGTCTCCAGGCTTGCGCGTCATCCGGGCATGCGGGGTGATATACCATTCGCGATATAATTCCGCATGACACGGCATGCACGACATCGAGCCGGCGTAGCCGCGGCTCTCGAAACTCCGCGGGCGATGTATGGCACCCTCGCGCATCACCGAGACGGGGTCCGCATGGCAGCGTCTGCACAGTTCACCCGACGCATTCCGGAACGGAAGCAGATACGTGAGATAGAGGCCGCTCCGTTGCCGCTGCCGTTCCCCGACCGTCCAGGGCTCGGATGCAAGAGGCACCTGGTGGGGCGAGTGACAGGTCAGGCAGCCGATGCGGTCGCCCGGCTCGAGCGGCAGACCGCATGCCGCCGACGCCGGAACTCCCATGGGGTGGACGTTCGCGGCCTGATCGCCGTGGCAGGAAGCGCACCAGTTCCCGGCCTTTGGGGCAAGAAGCGCAGGTGCGGTGGCCGCGGCGACATGGCAGACGGTGCAGTTGGCGCGAGAAGCAGCCAGCTGGTGATCGAAGCCCGGCTCGGCAGTCGCAGGGCAGACACAAGATATAGTCATCAATACAATAGCAATCAATCTACACAATCCGATGACAAATTCGTCGTGGCGAGCCCCCATGGGGATACGGGAAATGACGCTCATACGGGCGGTCAGGCGACGCGGGTGTCGTCGCCGTTTTTTGAGGCTTCGGCGAGTCGGATATCCCGCAATGCGTCGTTCAGGGCCTGGGAAACCTGCTCGTCGGGCACCTTGATACCCATCGCCATCTTTTCCCGGAGCACGGCCAGGGTCGTGAACCGTTTCTTCAGGTCGTCCTGGAGTTCGTTCACGGCGTCGCTCAGCAGGGTGCCCTCGTCGCCGCGGCGCAGTTTCACGGGAGCGAGGTCGAAGCGGCCCTTCGCGAGTTCTTTCAGGCGGCCGGCGATCTTGAACATGGGGCCGACAAGCCTGTGCGTGAGAAGAATCGTGACGAGAAGAAACGTCAGCGACACGAGCAGGAACGACAGGCCGTTGGTGACGACGACCGCCGGCTTGAGGATCTCCCACGTCGAGCGGAGCCGATTGTGGGCGGAGAAGAAGCCCTCCTCGATATTGCGCGCCGTGATCCGATACAGGAACAGGCCGTGGAGGAGAGAGCCTATAAGCATGATCAAAACCAGAAACGCGACCAGGCGGATCTGATACGAGGGAAGCACGAGATAATGCGTCCTGGAGACATTCCTCATACAATACTCCTAGATATAATCATTCTTCACGGTCGTCGCAGAGAGGGATGGACGAACCAGGGGATATTCGCCTTCG
>JAKJFL010000131.1:0-7796 GCA_022704935.1 Candidatus Rifleibacteriota bacterium | reverse complement strand
CCCCGCCATTGCCGTCTTTGACCTTGATCACTTTCCAGTAATACTGCATCGTAGACTTTTTGACGGTCGAGACGAACTGCCCGCGCCGACCGTCACCATCGATGTCATCCCCGGACCACGTATTGACCTCGTTGGTATCGAATCTGGGAAAGTTCTCCACCTCGAAGAAATATACATTTTCATCAGTATATTTTCCTTCTTCGTCGGCCGGAGCAGGATTGAACGCGCCCGTATCGGCACTGAACAGGAGCGGTCCGCGGACATCACACAGGCCGTTCCTGTCACCTTCGACCTGGGGCGGCGTGGCGCTGTTGATGACGGCGATTTTGACATCGTATTCCGTCTCGACCGACGTTCCGTATTGGGTTAAACTTCCATTCCACTGCCAGTTTGCTTTGTCGTTGAAATTCTGGCCTGCCGGCACGATGAAATCGCGAAAGAACGTATTCGTTCCAAGAACGATATCACCAGATATAGGAGCAGTCACGCGGGTGTAGTAATTCCGTTTGTAAACCGTTTTGTATACGCCCTGCGTGAAAAAGGCTCGCCCATATTTGTTTCCGAAGAAATCTGACCAAGTCTGTAAGTAGAGATTGGCATCCGCGGGGGTCCAGGTGCTCGTATCAGCCGGATTCATACGCGTCTTCATCAAATAGAGGTGGCCGAACCCGTCAGCCCCGATCGAGTCGGGAAGGAAGCCATCGAGGCCCACATTGATCTGCTCAGGAATGGGAGTCGTACCGAGCTTGTCATTTCGCACGAACTTGTAGACGGTTCGCTGCGTTTTGTCATAGGCATAGGCGATGCCGCCCGTCTGCCACCACTGGTCGGAGACGGCAAAATCCGTCAGGGTCGCGATACTGTATGGCGCCCCCGCGGCCGTGAGCCAGGAGTTGATCACATCCGTTCCGACGACGTAGACGAAGTCGCCCGCCGTGTCTTTCGAACTCACGCCGATCGATGTCGTCGTAAGGTTCGATGGTTCTCCCACGAGCGTCGTATCGCCGTCTTTTCCAACCAGCGTGTATTCCGTCAATGTCGGCTCGCGTCTGTACAGATAGGACTTGCCGATGCTGGAATAAGAGCAATCGAGATAGGGAATCTCGCCGGCAGGGCCGGTCAGGCCATCATTCGCCGTGATACACCCGTCAACGCATTCTCCACGTTGGTCGAGCGTGGAATTTTCAGATGTCTTCACGTAGGCCACGTCGGACGGAAAATCGCCTGGATCGACCACGCCGGTGTTTCTTTCCAACAAATGCAGTTTGATGTCACGAAACGTCACCTTGACATTTTCCCGACAGACATAATGCACCCAGCCGCCCCCTCCTCCGGATCCGTAGGTATAGGGGCTCCAAACAGGATGGTCGAGCGAGTGATACCATTGCCCGGCAGGAACGTCATAATATCCAGACTTTCCAGGCGTGGGGTCTGGGACGATACTGCACGGATAGCAGGTTCCGCCGAAAATGTTCGGAAGAGATTGGCAGTAGTCGGATGCGCAGTGATTGCCGCGGCCCGTCGGACTGTCTCCGGGACTTCCGGGATCATGATACCGATGAATGATCCGGTCCACCGCCTCGGAGTATACACCGGTCGCATCGGGCCAGACGATCACACGCCGCGAGATCATGCCGTACCAGTCTTGAGGGGCAGTATCGATACCCGCAAAGACATACAGCTTTTTCTGGGGTGCGGAGCCGTCCCACTGCTGGGTTGCGGTAATGCCATAGGCATCGAGATCCTGACCGTCGGAATCCTCGAGGTCCCAGATCTTTTGAACGGCACCGCCCGTGAGGTTGTTCAGCGCATAGGCGCCACGGTACGGACCATCACAGATCAGGACATAACAGTCGCCGTTCTGCTCATAATACTGGTGCAAAGCAGCAGCCGGTCCCGCGAGAACCAGCACGAACAAGCTCAAGGCGAGAACAGAACGAAACCATGAACTACTCATAGGATCCTCCCTTGGCAAGTGAATCGCCGTTCACATCCCGGATGTTCGATCAAACTGTCCGTATTTCTGGATGAGCAGCTGGAAACTGTTTTGAATTTCGACGGGGATCCGATACCTGGTAAAAATTTTTTTCGCAACCACAGGCGTCAGATCCATCCCCCCCGTGAGGAAAATGTTTCCGGAGCTGAACCTGGCAGCCGTCGTCGTGAGATACGGCTTGAATTCGAGATATCGCTCGAGCGTTTGAACCATGTTCTGGCCCGCGGCAAAAGCGACATGATCTTTCGCCGGGATCGGTTTTCCGTTTGGTCCGGGGACGGTCGTTGCGGGAACCTGAGGCGGCGTCCAGTTCGAAAACGTATGGAACAGCTTCGAAGCGAGAGTATCTGACGGCTCCGGATACCGGGGAATCGTCGTAGGCTTCGGCGAATGCTGCTGGGAACTTCGCCCGAACGAGGTATCCAGAACGACCCCGATCCGGTTTTCTCGGGCCGTCTGCTCGA
Organism: Candidatus Rifleibacteriota bacterium; assembly: GCA_022704935.1. Lineage (GTDB taxonomy): Bacteria > Muiribacteriota > Ozemobacteria > Ozemobacterales > Ozemobacteraceae > MWAR01. Next base: position 5,336 of record JAKJFL010000131.1, on the reverse strand, counting down.
TCAGCGACTCGATTTCCTTTTTCATCGATTCGAACCGCATCGCCGTTTCGCTCTTCGTTAAATATACCGGTGAATATGCTTCTTCCTGGGTATTTTCGATCTCGCCGGCAAGCTGGGCAATCTGGGAGTCGCACTCGGCAAGCGATTTCGAATACTGTGCTTCATATTCCCCGATCTGCTTGGCCCTGTCGCGCATCTGGCCTCGCTTGTTCGCTTCATTTTCCATCAGAGACCGAATCGTCGCTTCACGTTTCTGGAGAATGTCGAACTTGGCCTGGTTGATCTTGTCCAGCTTCTTTCCGAGTTCGCGAAGCTTCGGCTGTGTTTTGTTCCAGGCAGCCTGCAGGGTCTGACCGAGAGCGGCAGCGTTTTGAGACGAGGCGTCATTCCTGAAAAACCGGTTGTGTGAATAATCGAAGCAAGCCATGTTGGGATGAATGGCCAGCAGCAATCTCGCATCGATCGTCGCCCACCCCCCTTCCGCGCCGCACACCGGGCCGGCGACAGCGGCAAAAAGAAGAACGGCGAGAACGGAAACGACGTGTTTGGCACCTCTCAGGAAAGAACGCATGTTTCATCGACCTCCAGTGGCTTGTTCCAGGAATTTGACCGCGTCGAGCCGGGCATCGATACCGCCATGGACGACAGGAAGAAAGAGCGGATGCTTCGCGGCAAGGAACCGCTTCGCGTTGTCGAGCCAGGTGACGGCGTTCTCATCGGGGGTGAAAGCTGCCCGCCAGAACTGGAAATTCAAATTCGAGTACACGACTTCGGATGCATAGGTCGGCGTGCCGTCCGGCATCAGAGGGGAAATATCGATGACGGGGCCGGGGGAACCAGCCTTCACACGTGAGATTGCGGCTCGGATGTCACGAGCGATCGTGTTCACTTGTCCGATCATCGAAATATTGAGCGTCAGTCCAGGTCTTCCAGGGACACCCCGAAGCTGGATGAGTCGCTCTTCGAGCATTCGCACGCATTCGGCCAGTTTCTTCTGTTCAGCGATGAAAGCTTCTTCCGTCGCCTTTCGCTTGCCAGGGGATTGCTTCGCGGCCAATCGTTGCGCCCAGGCAGCCGGCAACCCGGCATGCTTTTGACGAACAACTGCGAGCTCGGACTCGATACGTTTGATCCCTGCTTCGCCGTCGCGAACAGGCTCGGAAGGTGTACCAGAAAAACGGCACGTCTCGGCTGAAAACTGGCGGAACAGCGGATGCGCGAGTAGCAGCAGCCTCGTGTCGACGAATGATATCTGCTGTCCCCAGGCGACTCCGCCCAGAGACATCAGGAACAGCAACAGGGCTGACGACATTCTCATATTCGCTCTCCGGTGTGGATTTTCTATAGACCAGCAACTCCCGGGCCCGGTGTGTGGCGCCACGGAAAACTCCTCTCGAAACCGCCGTCCTGGAAACAAGGATAGAGTGAAAAGTGAGTATTTTCAAGAATGATCTTCGCTCGGAAGAATCAAAATATTTTTTACAAAATAGGCAAATTGTTTTTACATTTTCCAACACCGGCTCCGGTCTGTACGTTCTTTGTGAAAGATGAAGACTCCCCCATTCCTCCATGCTCTCGATTGCAACAGAGATGTCTGGCAGGTAAAATGCGGAGGAAGAGACATGGTCTCATCTGCCAAACAGAGGATACGCACCGTATGACATCGTTCAACTCCGCCGTCAAAGGGCTAAGGGGCTTTTTTCTGCTTTGGCTGCTCTTCGCCTGGCCTCAGGAAGGGCAAGCATGCCTGAACTTCGTCCACGAGTGGATCCCATTCGCAAGCGCTTCCGAAGATCTCTCCACCCAGGGCGGCTACGGACTCGGGGAAGCCTGCCTCCAGTTCAGAAAGGAACTGGTTTCGCGCCTTGCCTCCGATAGCGTTCGCCCCGACGGAATCATGCTTGCGGGAGTGAGCTGGGGAGAATCCCCGAAGCCTGCCACAGAGCTTCAGATAGAACGGGTCTGGAATGCGCTGGAACGAACATGGCCCGCATCATCCGTGGCTCGCATACCGGGCAAGATGCTTCTGGAAGATGATTACGACGGGCTCGCATCGGCCGCGGAGACTGCCTCATCCCCATTGTCTCTCACGGTCCACGTCGCGAAATACGACGGTGACACGATCAACCTTCTGGATTTCATCTTTTTCGATCTGGCAATCGTCAGAACGGTCATCCGTGAAAACGTTACGGCAACGTTCCGCGTTCTCGACCGCTCGGGAAGGCTCGTCTATCTGAACAGGCTGTCGGTATCTCCGACGATCGTTTTCGACGTGATGTTCCGGCCAAACATCAGCCTGCTGAGTTACTTTGAAAAACATGACAGCCGCCCCCAGCTTCTCGATTACGGCGAACTCTTCAAGAACGTTGCATCAGAGGCATTCGAAGCACGTCCGGAGAAACTCCGCATGCCGAACATCGAGTCCAGCATCGAAATGGAGACACAGGGACAGCAACCATGAACCGTCTTCAGCGGCATCATCGCAACACTCTTTGTGCCTTGGCCCTCATCTCGGCCATCGTTGCATGTTCCGCCCCTCTCTTTTCCTGTGACGATACCGTTCTGGCACTCATTTCCGGCAGAGATCCGTCAGACGAATTTTCCGCGGCCCTTCTCGACATGGTCAGAAATCTCCAGAAAGCGGCTTCCGCCATCAACGCATTCGATGTGCAAACAGCTGAACATCTCATGGCGTCGATCATGTCCTCCTGGCTGAATTTCACGAATCGTTACCGCGCCGCCCCCCCAGGCCCATGGGCGAACGACCCCCTCTGGGAAACCCGCATCATCCAGATCTCCGATCTACTCGGAAGGCTGCGCAATCACTTCGTCTCCGGCCGTCCCGGGGTTTCGCACGACATGATCGAAGGCATCGCCACCCAGATGACATTGATCAGCACCAGAGCGGCCGGCATTTCTGAATTCGACCCCGTTCTCGAAGCCGAATGGGAACTCCTCGGTCTCAATCCGTCGCTTCCGGAAAACGCCGAAGCACAGTCGCTGCTGACGCGTATCTCCAGCTTTTCCTCGACGCTTCACGCCCTGAAATCCTCCTTATCGAAGGATCTCGAGGCATCGCACGCCCGCGTGACCACGGGAACCGATTGTTTCCGGCAGACAAGCATCGACGCGCCGGCTCCGAACACACCGCGCCCGATTCGCGCCTATGCCGATCTGATGGCCGCATTCACCGACATGCGGGCGTCTCTCCTGTCGTCGAAATCCAGGTAGCTCACCGGCCGGCGGCAAGTTTCAGGAAGCGCCCCCGCATCGTGCCCGGTACAGGCGTTCGAGATCGAGAATCAGGCCGGCGGAGTTGCGTACCGACTCGACGGTGTCGCCGGGTTCGCCGCGGGAGATTTTCTCGGAGATCGTCGCGTACATGTTCTGGTAGCTGAACAGCTTGTTGATCGACGCCCGGCGGATCACCCGGTCGGGGCCCTCTGCCACGTAGCTCGAACCGTCCATCATCCGCACGGTCGAATCGGCCGTGCGAAGCTCGATGTAATCGCGCAACCCGACACGCTCACTGCCCCGATCGGTCAGAACCATCGTGAAAAACGCGCCATTCGCGGCCGTGACCGACACGTTCAGCGTCTCGTCCGGCGCGATCGCGAGGTCGAAGGAGCGGACCTTCGGAAAACCGTTCAGGTAGAGAAAATGGTCGATCCAGTGACAGCCGTTCGACACCAGCCGGCTCTTCGCGTTCGGCCAGTGGTACCAGTGCCGTTTCGGAAGGGGAACCTCGTAAACTACGCACGAGTAGGAGACCGGCATACCCGGACGCAGGCCCAGGTCTTCGATTGCATATATATTAAACGGAATATATCTTTTGTGATAGCAGGAGAACAGTTTCGGGCCGGCCGTTTTCAGGGCCGCAAGGAGCGCCTCGAGCTGCCGTTCGTCGACCGCCACGGGCTTCTCGATCACGGCGTATGCGCCCTGTCCGAGCGCCGCGAGAGCGACGGCAACGTGGGTGTGATGGTAGCCTGCGCCGAAAAACACATCGGCACGTTCGTCCGGCCGCGGCAGAGGCGAGGTATCCCACGCGTATCCGCGCTCCTCGAGCTGGATCTGCGTCGGGTCGATCTCATGAATTTTCCGGATGTCTATGAACGGCGATGCGTTCGGAATCAAAAAGGATTTCGCGTAATTCCCGTAGCCATACACGATGCCGGAGGGCTTCGCACGGCTTCCGGAGGATCCGGACGAAGCCTCTGCCGCGATCGTTTCTGACGCAGGGGTCGTGACATCATGATCGGGAATGAACAGTTTCCCGCATTCCGCCCAGGTTTCCGCCGATGCAGCCCCTTTCAGCCTTTCATGCAGGTCAGCCAGGAGATCCGGTTCGAGGATCCTGCCGGAGTGTTCGCTGAAGCCGGCGATGCCGTTCCAGAAATCGGCGTCAGGCAGCGTTTCGGCAGGGCCGCCGTGGAGGATCGCCCGTTCGTCGAACCGGTGTCCCACTTCGAGCGGAACGACCAGGCCGACGTCCAGGACGATCCGCTCGACACAGGCCGGGTGACACGGCGCGAGAAACGCGACGTGACTTCCAACGGCATGTGCGGAACCGGCGTCGGCCTCGAGAACTTTTCCTATACCTATAGATATATACTTCTCATTACGGAATCGTTCCCCGAGACGGGACCTGACCTTGCGCACCACCCCGCGCAACCCGAACTCGAACAGGTAGTTGACCAGCAGCCGCATGCTTCGCGGGCGCACGAAATACAGCCCATCGATGCGCGCCAGGTTCCTGAACGCCAGTACCCGGATGCGGATCTGTCCCGGCCCCCTGAAATAGTCGGGAAAGCCGGACCGCCACGCCCCCCCCGCCAGAATATACATGTCGTGGGGAGTCCTGACGGCTCAGAGGCCGAAGTGCTGCTTCAGCTGGTTCTCGAGATCGGCTTCCGTGGTGGCGCCAAGATGCGTGTGAACGACCTTCCCGCCTTTGAAGAAGACCAGGCTCGGAATCGACATCACGTTGAACTGGCCGGCGAGGCCCTGATTGTCGTCGACGTTGACTTTCGCAATCTTGATCTTGCCTTCGTATTTCTTCGCCAGGTTGTCCACGATCGGACCCATGATCCGGCACGGCCCGCACCAGGGGGCCCAGAAATCCACCAGCGCAGCGCCGGCGTAATCGGAAATCTCGCTCTTGAAGTTCGCTTCGTTCAGTTCCTTGGACATGACAACCTCCTGAAGATACTCGCCCCAATGCCGGGACATTCATGAAACGCGAGAAGTGTACACGTTCATCGTCCCGATGACAAGATCAGCTTGATCGGCGACTCATACCGTGCACTGCCACGGTTACCTCACGCCGGCGATTT
>JAKJFL010000805.1:0-1564 GCA_022704935.1 Candidatus Rifleibacteriota bacterium | reverse complement strand
GGTCGACGCGGCGGCGCTCACGACACAACTCGAGATGGCCGGGCTCACATCCCGCCGCGAGTTGGAATTCCATCGCGGCGTCCTCGAGAACACCCTTCCCCTGAGCATCGGCGGCGGCATCGGCCAGTCGCGCCTCTGCATGTATCTGCTCGAAAAGGCGCACCTCGGCGAAGTACAGTCTAGCGTCTGGCCAGTCGAAACCGAGCGTGCCTTCCGCGACCGCGGCATTCCCCTGCTATAGCTTCAAATATTATTTTCACCGAGGATAGGCGATCCGGAACTCGTTGATGAGGCAACCATGGTCGGAATACCCCTGTTTGAAGCCGTCGACGAAGGCCGTCCCGGCGCGAACCGATCCGTAGCTGAAGATGTAATCGATCTTCACGTCGGGTTTGCTCAGGAACGTCGTGTTGACGTTCGCCGTCGTGTCTTTCATCCGTGAAGACAGCCATTTGACGCGATCGCTCTTCGGGCGCGAGTTGAAGTCGCCCAGCAGCAGGACGGGTTCCCGGCTCTTGCTGACCATGTCCCAGATATCCTCGATCTGCCTCGTCGACTCGTCGGCTTCGAGGCTCAGATGGGCGACCAGCACGCGCAGCCGGCGGCCGTTTCCCAGGTCGAGAAGCGCCTCGAGACAGCCTCGCTGCTCGTGCTTTTCGTCGGAGCGGTAGAGCTTGTGATTCTGCGACCAGACGATCGGAAATCTGCTGAGAATGGCGTTTCCCTGCGTCGCGAGCAGGCCGAACGCGCGCCGGTAGTTTTCGGCGTAGACATAATGCATGCCGCCGGCGTGTTCAGCGAGGTATTTCGGCTGGTTTCTGAACTTCGCGCGGAAATCGCCCTTCGAAATCTCGGTCATGCCCGCAATGTCGATTTTTCGGTCTTTCAGTAGTTTCGCGATACCGTCGAGATTCTCCTTCCGGGCGATCTCGTTTTTCGTCTTTCCCTCTTCGTTACCGCGGGCGTGAGCAATGTTGTAGGAAGCAACCCGCACACAGAGCTCGATCGTTCGACTTGCCGGCACTGTAGCCGTCATTGAAGCGGCATCCGATGCACTCGGGTCGACCACGATCCGGCGGCCGTCGAACGGCCCCGCCTGAAGACAAGCCGTCAGAAGCAACATACCGAGAACCCAGAGTTCGCGAATCGGACAACGCATCGGAATGACTCCTTTCTCGATTGGAAAACGCAGCTTTTCCATTCATACCACACCACCAGCCAAAAGTTTTGCCGCGAGCATATCTGGCCGATCCGGGCGCATCGCGATCAGCCTGGATCGTGGCCACCATGCAACTCGCACCAGGAAGTCGCACAAATTTCTTCACGGATGACGCGGATCTGCCGATATCCCGGGTGTATTCCGTCATTTTGGGGAGCCTTCATGTTCAGCAGGTCCAGAATCTCACGAGTGATCCGGGCATTTCTCATGCTCTGGATCGCCCTCGGGCTGTCGGGGTGCAATATCTTCGACGGCATGGATACGGCGCTCAAAGCCCGCACGGATGACGAACTGATCGATGAAGGGTATCTGGCGCTCGGATCGGGAGACTTCGCCGGGGCCCGC
>JAKJFL010000130.1:0-7808 GCA_022704935.1 Candidatus Rifleibacteriota bacterium | reverse complement strand
GGGGTGGTCCTGGTGGAAGGCTGAGACTTCCGGGATGAAATCGCCGTCGAATGAGCCATCCGTGAAGACATCCCACCACAGGACGGTGCCGGCGAGGTTCACGCGGCTGTAATCGGTGTATCCGCGAATGGTGTCGGTCATGCGGGCATACCGTTCCCGTCGCCTCCGGATCTTGTCGCGCGGCACGACATACCGACGGTCGTAGTCGGTATCGGTGAGGGTTTCGTTGTATCGCTTCGGCCGTTGCCATTTGTATGTGTCGCGATCGGCCTTGTTCTTGAGTTCTCCGAGGTCAGCCAGTTCTGTATCGAGCTGGGTGTTGATGCGCTCGAGATACAGAGCTTTCGCCGCCGTGCCGCGAAGGCTCTTGAAGGCTTCGGCGAGATCGGGGGCGGCCGAGAATAGATGCCGGTCGATCGAGGCCATGTCGCCTTCGAGCAGATATTGGACGAGAAGTTCGTGTGCCAGTTCGAGGTGTCTCTCGTCGAGATGCTCGAGATACCGGCGAAGCTCGTCTCTGCGCTGTCTGACCGCTTCGACATCGGCAACCCGGGAATTCGTCTCGTCGATCGCCCGGTCGGATTCCTCGATGGTTTTCCAGGCATCGAGAATCCTCGGGCGGAGCTGCGCAAATGCCTCGAGGTCGGGAAACCGCTCTAGAAGCTCGTCGCCCGCCTTCCAGTCGTCGTAGAACTCGAGCTGCCAGAACGCTGTATTATAGGCTGGAGTATCGTATCCGGACTCGATCAGTCTGTTCAGGCGGGGATGCTGAACCTTGGCTGACAGCCGGCGGGCCGGCGCGGATTCGGCGAGCTGTTCCGCCCGTTTTTCCCCTAGCCGCGCGAGAATGCTCGCGGCATTCGTGAAGCGTGGATCGGCCTCGATCTCGGAGAGTTCGGCCGTCCGGGCCTGGCGATCCTCTTCGAGCCGGGTGAGGAGATCGGCGCGCCCGAACGCGGGACAGCCGGTCAGACGCGCGGCGCGCTCGAGGGCAGGCAGACTCAGTTCGGGAAGCAGGGCCATGGCCAGACGCAGGGCTTCCTCTTCGCGCATTCTGACGGCTTCGTTCAAGGCTGCCGTGTTCTCGCCCTTGAGTTTGCGCAGTTCTTCGATTTCCGTCACCGTCGCCTCGGAAAGGCCGCGGGCAGCCAGGACGACGTCGTTCGATCGGTAAACGCTCACGTGTCTCTCACCTTCTCATTCTCGTTTCCGCCGTCGGCCCGACCCGGCCGTCTGATTGCCGGCAGGAAAAACCGGGCCGTGCGTTTCCTCTGAAAGCTCAGAGACCAATCTAACACAGCGGCCCGGTTCGAGGGAGCGAGGAATTTATTTCAAAAGGACGAGAGGGAGGTCAGCGAAGAACGGCGAGCAGAGCCGCCAGAGTTGCCTCGACGGCATTCGAGAGGCTGCCGCCGATCTCGTTCAGGAACGGGGTTTTTTTGTTCCGCTGACCGTCGATCCAGCTTTGCACGGACGCGTCGGAAAAATAGGGGGAGACGTCGAACGCGCCGTCGGCGAAGGGGTCGTAGCTCGGATCACCGACCAGCTTCTTTGGGAACGCTTTACTTACCAGCTTGTCGATCTTGTGTGCACAGTCGAAGGCGCGTTTGTTGCTGGCCTTGAACTGTTTCATCAGCGTCGTGGTGGGCGGGTTGTCCTCTTTGTCCTGTGCGGCGCACAGGGCGGCGACCTTCTGGGAAAGGGCGGAATACAGCTTTTCCGGGGCTGCGGCGCCGAGAACCTGCATGCGGGCGGCGACAGCCTCGAAGAGAAAGTGGCGGTTCGACAGCAGCTGCGTGTTGTCGCGGCTGAACCGCTCCTTGTCTTTTGCCAGGATGGCTTTCGCGATGACAAGCGGGTTGAGGAACGGCACGGCGCTCGCATGATACGGCGCGGTCATGTCTTGCAGGTAATGGATCGTGCAAGCGAGGAAGCGGGCGCCCCAATACTGGTCGCCGGCGCACAGCGCGACCTGGGCCAGATTGGCGAACGCGACGAAGCGCAGATGCGTCATGCCCTGCTTGAGGGACGGCTTGATCTTGAGGGAAATCCAGTTCTCGCAGGGAAAATACATGTGGAACGGCGCCTGAGACCCCGTTCCCTTCAGTGATCCGTAGGGAATCTCGCCGTATCGCGGATCGCCAGCGCCAAACAGACTTTGATCCATCCCCCAGTCGGGTTCGTCGGAGAACAGAACCAGCCAGTCGCCGAAGCTGCGCGCCATGTTCGGGTTCGCGAGGGCGGCGTTCTGCACGGCATCGAATCCGGTGGGGATGACGACCTTCGAAAAAGCCGCGGGTCCGACACCGAGAATCTCCAGGAACTGCTTCTGGGACATCGTTCCGGGCTGGCGCAGCAGCGCTGCGTTCGCGTCGGAGAGGAGCCATTGCGGATAGGGATAGGCCCGCTGTTTCCAGTCGTGGAACAGGCGGAGTGCCGTCTTGAGGGCTTCATTGTTGCGGGCGACGAAGGAGGCGAGCGTCGTCGGCCTGATCACCCTGTCCAGCGCGGGCAGTTCGTCTTCGAGCGCATTCACCGCGACGCTGGTCAGCAGGAAATGCTTGTCCCAGGCTGAGGAAGCTGGGGCGATCAGTACCGCGAACATGCAGACAAACCATGTGATATACCTGGCCGGCATCGATGTCCGGGTATTCATCCGTTAGTCCTCCCGAAATGGCGGCATTGTGTACCAATATCTCTTCATTATACAGAGAAACCCAAAACCGGCAAGCTCAACAACAGGAACATTTCTGTGATTCGGCTTTTGTGAAAGCGTATGCGCTTATCGTGGTGAGGGGGCGGGGGAGGCCAGAAGACTGAGCCATTCGATGCTGCGGCCGGAGGTGTCGAGGTTGCGGACTTCTTCCAGGACCGTGAAGTTCGCCCGCTCGAGAGCGGCCCGCGCCGTTTCGGGGAGGTAAAAGGTCCAGCGGCGGCCATCCTCGTCGCGGTTTTCGCCGGAACCGAGCTTCAGCGACACGGCCAGGATTCCGCGCGGCAACAGTACTCTTGATATATCACATAATACATCGTGAGTCCGCGCGGCCGGCACGTGCAGAAGCGACGCACAGGCCCAGACCCCACCGAAACAGGCATCCCGGAAGGGAAGATGCAGGAAATCGCCGCGCAGAAGAAGACGGCCGCCCCGGGCCTTGTGCGCCGCGAGGAGTCCGGCCGATGCGTCGAGGGAGACGGCTTCGAATCCGCGCCCGCGGAGGGCCTCTGAATCCCTGCCCGCACCCGAGCCGAGGTCGAGCACGCGGCATCCGGGGGAGAGACGGTCGCAGAACGGCGACAGCAGGAACGAGAGGTCCTGCTTCCACGAAGATTCGGCATAGGCAGCGGCGCGATCGTCATAGTAGGCGACGGTCTTTTCATCCGGCCCTGGGATGGACGTTGCGGAGCCGGCTGTCCCGAAGGAACTGCGATGAGGCTGAGTCGGCGTCATCTGTCGAGCAGAAGGTTCAGGACGGTTCCGAGATCCGAGAGATCGTCAAGGGCCCAGGTCGCGCCGGCGGCTTCGAGTTCATCGCGGGAAGCCGAACCGGTGGCCACGGCGAGACACCGCACGCCCCACGGGTGACAGGAGGCGACGTCGTGAACGGTGTCGCCGACAACGGTCACCGTCTCGGGGCCGAACGGCTTTCCGACCAGCTCGGCGGCGCGACGCATCGCGAGGCCGACGAGCTCGGCGCGCGTCGGGTGCTCGCAGCCGAACGCGCCGAAGGGAAAATACTCGGCGATGCCGAACCGGTCGAGTTTTATACGTGCCCCCTCGCGGATGTTTCCCGTCACCAGACCGAGACAGGCGCGTCCGGACGATGCGAGGGCGTTCAAAAGCGGCCCGACGCCGGGTTTCAGATGCCCCTTGCCGGCGATTTCCCGACGCAGGATCGTCGTGTAGTGATCCTTGAATTTCGAGATCGCCTCCTGGTCGGGAAACGCCCTGCCGTCGCGGTCACATACCTGCCTGATCGCGTTCAGGTCGGTGTTCCCGTCGAGCCGGATTCCTTCGAGGCCGCGTGCGGCTCCGAACACGTCGATCATCGATCGTTCGATCGCGTGATATCCGCTCCGGTCTGCTGAAAGCAGCGTTCCGTCGATGTCGAAAAGAATCAGGCGATCACGATGGCTCTTCATGCGGTTCTCCTCGTGGCGGTGACTCGGGGGAGACGGGCGTGTCGGCAGGCTTGGCCGGGGGGACGGGCTCGGGCTGAGTGGAGCCCAGTCGGGAACGGATGTTCACGAGGTCCTTTCGTTTTTCCTGCTTTCCACGGGTTATCCCCTGGATCTCGTAGACGCGCATTCGGCCTTCCATTCCTCTGATCTGGACGTTCTCGTGCGGAATGGCGCGTACATCTTTCGCCACCTGGGCGAAGGTGTTCTCGTCGACGAGAATCGTTGTCTTGAATTCTTTGTTGAGGGCTTCGAGCCGCGATGCGAGGTTGACGGTGGAGCCCATGACCGTGAACTCCTGGCGGCGCTCGGAACCGATGTTGCCGGCCAGAACCGGGCCGCTAGCTATACCAATGCGTATTTTAAAGCATTCGCGGTTTTCCTGCGCCCATTTGGCCTGAAGCTGCCGAAGGCGGTCGAGCATCGCGAGGGCGGCCTCGATTGCCGCCCTGCCGGAAGACGGGAGGTCGCCGAGAACGCCGAACCTGGCCATGATGGCGTCACCGATGAACTTGTCGATCTCGCCGTCGTGCTCGAGGACGACGTCGGTCATCGCCGAAAGATACTCGTTCATCACCGCGACGACCTGGGATGGGGCCAGTCCCGCGCTGAACGCCGTGAACCCGGCGATATCCGAGAACAGGATCGTCGCGTTCTTTTCGGTGCCGCCGAGGTTCACCGAACCCGGGTTTGCAAGGAGGGTGTCGACAAGTTCGGCCGACGTGTATTTAGAGAAGATATCCTTGAGCTTTTTCTTCTCGGCGAGTTCGCGCTCGCTGAGCTGCTTCGACGACGTCAGCTCGGTGCGGGTCTGGAGGAACACGTTCGCGTTCGAGATCGCCATGCCCATGAAGGAAACGAGCGAGATCATGAACCGCAGGTCGGCCTCGTCGACTTCCTGCCGGTTATCCTGAAACGACTCGATATATATCATACCAAATGTTTCACCAGGGATGCCGATGGGCATCGCAACGAGCGTGTCGGGAAGCGGATCGCGGTCGACGAGCCCGCGCGTTTCCGGATCGTCGAGGGCGGCGTTCCGGTAGACGAGCTGGCCCCGGGAGAACGACCAGGTGAGGAAATGCTCGACCTTGTCGACGGGCAGGATGAGGGAGTCTCTGATCTCGTCCTTGAACCCGGCCCATCTGAACGGATACAGCTCGTTCCTGGAACGGTCGTGGAGGAACAGTATGTAGCGCGCCACGCCGAGCTCCTGCACGAGCATTTCCGTGATGGCGTTGAACACTTTTTCCGGGTCGAGGGTGGTGGTCAGGTTCTTGACCTTGCTGAACAGCATCGATGCCTGGCGGCGGACCTGCTGCAGCCGGGTCTTGAGTTCGTCGTTCTTCTTCTGATACTCCTCGCGCAGCCGGTCCGCATACGCTTTTTCGAGGCGCTGCCGCGTCTCGTCGCGCAGGCGGACACGCCGGTCGCCTATTATATATCTAAGAATATAGATCAGGCCGCCTGCCAGCGCCACGGCCATCGCTGACGCGAGGAAAAACAGAGCCCAGGGCAGGGGATTCGGCGGCAGGATGAACTCGACGCTCTCCGCCGCGCAAACGGCGGCAGGAAACAGCGCAATGGAAGTCGGCACCAGGATGGAGCGTCGCATGCGGCTCAATTTCGGTTTATATCCATCGTATACCGGGAATTGTACATCAAATCCCCCAATCGCTCAAACACGGCTCTCCTTCTCCCGGATTTCAACCTTCAAACGTCACTCTTCAGACTTCCCCTATGGGGCCATCTGCGTGCCGATGGCGAGTTTGAACTTTCCGTTCATAGGAAGTCGTCCGGCCGGAAACGAGGCTCCTGGCGGCGGGGCGAGCACGACGAACAGTTCGAGAATGCTTCCGGCGACCGGGTCTGTCGGGCTCCCCGTGCCGGTGTCGATATATTCCCGAAATTCATCTCCAGGATGAACTCTGATCAGGGCCGCCTTTGCGTCGAACGATACGACGTCGTCGATCATTACCCGATCCGCCATGGCTTGAAAGCCCGGGGGAGGAGAACCGCTTTCGACGCTCGCGCTCATGCACAGACTACGCTCGATGAGCCTGACCTGGTAGGCCAGTCGGTACTCCAGATCGCCGGTCGGGGAGAGATGGTCGGTTTTCCATGCAAGCACCATGGTATGTGCCGGCGATGTGGCCGGCTTCCAGAGCAGGGGCCGCGGATCGGCCCGCACGACCCATTCCGGTCCGATGCCGTCGCGAATGAGCGTGTCGGTGGCCTCTTCGAGAGCTTTCCGGAGAACATTCCAGAACATTTCCGTCTGGCGGGTGCGCTCCTGCCGCCAGGAAGCGGCCTGGTAGGCGTTCATGCCGTTTCTGTAGACGAAATACAGTCCGCCAGTGAAGAGGCCGACGATGAAGATGGTGACCATCAGCTCGATGAAGGTGATGCCGGAGCGGTTCAATGCGTGACCTCGATCTCGAGAAGGGTTTCGAGCGAGCGGCGGACGCCGTTGTAGCTTCCCCAGCTTTCGATGCGCAGAAAATCTTTCATGTACCCTTTTCCCGCGCGGGTGACCAGGGTGAAGGTCGCGACGCCGAGCTGGTAGGTGCCGCTGTCGACGGCGTTGAGCGATGCCGAGAGACGCGCGGCGGGCGAGTCGGGGCGGGCCGGGTCGAAATCGTCCATCCAGGCGGAGGTGTGGCTTGCGATGTCGACGGGGGAGCCCGTGCGGCGGATATGTTCGAGAATATAGAATTCTGACGGAAGCATGCGGAACTTGTACTGCGCGAGCTGCATCGCGCCTTTGGCTGCCATCAGCGCTTTCGTCTGTTCGGCGAGCCTCGTGTGGGTGGTGGTCTGGGAGCGGGTGTTGAAATACAGAGTGGCCGCCAGGACGAAGATGATGACGGCCACCAGGAGAACGGTGAAAAGGGCGAACCCGTGACGCGGAGACGTGCATGTTCTCATGTTCACTGCCTCAGGTCCGCACGGAATGTCGCGAGCTTGACGGGGACGCCACGCTGGCCGTATTCGACATCCACCCGGATCATCATGAACAGGTCGGGGCATGCATACGAGGCAATGCCGGCGGCCGGCGGCGGCGCGGCGAAGCCGAAGACGAGCGCAGACGGCGCGGGGGGCGGGCCCGAATACTCGGGCTTGAGGGTGATCCGGATCAGGTAGTCCGTGCGACCGATCCGAACGGAGCCGGTGCCGAGGAGTCCGGCAATCTGCAGGCTCACGGGAATCGTTCCCGAGCCTGTCTGCAGATCGAATGGCACATGCCTGGTTCCCGGCGATCCGCTGACGACCTCGAAGGGAACGGCGAGGAGCGTGTTGACGGTCGATTCCCCGATCTTGATGGCGATTTCCTGATCCGCCTGCCGGCCCGCGATGCCGAAAGACTGGGGTAAAGCCCGCATGATCGGAAGGATGATGAGGGCGATCAGGAAGAACGCCATCAGCAGCTCGACGAGCGACAGGCCGCGGCGGCCGGATTCAGTTGCGGATATGCTTCTGTTCAAGAACTCGGATCCTGGCTTTTTCATCGGATACGGTGAAGAATACCTTGAGGGATCTTGTCTGGCCGGCGTAATCGCGCACCGTGGCCTCGACCCAGGGGAACTTGCCGCTCTGGAGGGTTGCGAGATTCGCGCCGCCGCCGAGCGGCG
>JAKJFL010000804.1:0-1566 GCA_022704935.1 Candidatus Rifleibacteriota bacterium | reverse complement strand
TACAACATTTCTGCTCATGCGATCCGAACGGACCAGCTCGAGTGGTGCGGGGATGGAACCCGTATGAGCGGAGAACAAGCGCTTTTCGATGAAAATTGACTCGTCTTGTACGCCATGATACTATTCCGACCAAGACCGCCTGCGTTCGCGTTGACCTTTTCCATCTTCAGAAACAGAATGAAAGGGCGCGGATGACGTGAGCGGAGCGGATTTGAGAGGAAGTCTACAAGAGTGAAACCCAATGAGGAGTCTGGTATGAAACGTCTGCTGCTCGTCGTTTTCGCTTTCCTTTTAAGTTTCGGTGCCGTCGCGATGGCCCTGGAAGAAGCCGGTGTCGTGTTTTCCGATCTGTCAGGCCAGGTGGAAGTCCGGCCTGGCGACGATGAAGAGGCGTGGGAATTCGCGAAAATCGACCGCAAGCTCTATACGGACGACCACGTCAAGACAGGCCTCGATTCGAGCGCCATCCTCAGCTTCGCCGACATGTCGACCTTCGTGATGAAGCCGAGCAGTGAGATCATCCTCAGCTCGCCGACGAAGAAGGAAAGCAAGATCAAACTTGCTGCCGGCAACATCTGGGTGAACGTGAAGAAAATGGTCCAGGACGGCACGATGGAAATCGAGATGAGCCAGGCCGTCGCCGGTATCAAGGGAACGAACATCACCTGCCAGACCAACCCCGAGGGAACCGAAGACAGAGTCGCGGTTCTGCGCGGCATCGCGGAAGTGCTCATCAGGGAAACCCAGGAACGCGTTTCGGTCAGGGAAGGCGAAGAACTCGTCGTCAAGGCCGGCGGCAAGTCGGAAAAGAATACGATCGACGTCGAGAAGGAAAAGGACAAATGGAAAGACCAGCTCAACAGGATGGGTGAATCGATCCAGTTGAACGAAGTTCCGGATATCCTTCGCCAGATGCACCAGAGCGAGTCCGAGCGGTTCACGGCCATCCAGGACTCGTATAAAACCCTCACCGCCCAGGAATCGGTCACGGGAGAAGCCTCCCAGGGATTCTTCAAGGAAGTCGAGCGGTTCATCGGCGTTCTGATGGAAGACGGAATTATCCTCACCTCGATTCAGCTCAAGGTGACGAATGCCCTGGCCACCTCCGGCATCAAGCCCGAGGACCGTGTGAGGCTCGTCACCTACCAGAAGATGATCGCCGATGCCCGGGCGTCGATGCAGAGCTATCAGAACGAGGCGTCGAAAATGATGAAGGTGCGGTTCAAGACAGCCGCCGTTTCCCTCGAGGAAGAGCTGTCTCCGGTTCGCGACAGCGCCCAGACCGTATTCGAAACCGTCGATTCGATCATGCGCGAGCTCGAAGGAAATCCGGTCCAGGGCCAGGACTGGTTCCGCGCCTCGATCGACACCTGCACCGACGCTCTGGCGCAGCTGGACCCCCTCGCCGAGAACGTCTCGACGCTTCTCGAGAAAAGCCCGACCGATACCGGCGCACAGGCCCTCCTCAAGCTGATCGCCGCTTATCAGACCAAGATCGGCACGATGCTCCGGAATCTTGCCGTCGTTCCGGTCGATCCCTCGACGCTGACTGAAATGCAGCAGCTG
>JAKJFL010000803.1:0-1566 GCA_022704935.1 Candidatus Rifleibacteriota bacterium | reverse complement strand
AAACGGTTTGTGCTGGTTCTTCTTGCGATCGTCCTTTTTTCGCCGGTCATGAGCGCGTGGGCCATCGATGCGCAGAAGCTCGAGAAAGACATGTTGAACTTCGCCGCCATCACCGCCTATCTCGACGTTGTCATGCATCCCGGCGTTCCGCACAACACACCCGGTACCATGGCCAGGATCGGCGCGAAACTCGACGAGCTCGACGCCGTGAAGAAAAGTATATATTTTGCTATTCAAACTGCCGGTTCGATGACCGAACTCGACCAGGCAAGGGCCGTCGTGGACAGCTTCAAGAACATGCATGGCTTCGAAAAGGATGTCGGCCATTTCGTCGGCCGCTGGGTCGAGGAGCGGGCGAAGTTCCTCGAAACGCAGGGCGGCTGAAGCCGGCCTGACCGCGAATCCCCCCGAAGCAGCACTGCTTCGGGGGGATTCGTGCTTTTGCTTGACCTGACGATGATCATGGCATATCGTGGCGATGAGGCGCGGCGAATGAAAAGAGAAGGCCGCGCGGGGAGATGCCTGGGGAATGACGAAGACAGAACTCGAAGCGAAGTTGATTCTCGTTCTCAACTGCGGCAGCAGTTCGCTCAAATACGAAGTTTTTCGCATGCCTCACCGGGAAAGCCTCGGGCGTGGCCTCGTCGAGCGTATCGGCGAAGAGGTCGGCCGGATCGAGCAGAGCACCCCCGGGGGCATGTTCGAGCACGAACAGCCGATTCCCGACCACCGGGCCGCGATCGGGCTCGTTGCGGATCACCTGGTTGACAAACACCACGGGATTCTCGACGACATCCGGGAGATCGCCGGCATTGGCCATCGGGTCGTTCACGGCGGCGAGAAATACGCCTCTTCCGTCGTCATCACGGATGACGTCATCGACACGATCGAGAAATGTGTCGAGCTCGCTCCGCTTCACAACCCGCCAAACCTGACCGGCATCCGGGCTGCGAAGGAGCTTTTGCCCGACGTGCCGCAGGTCGCGGTGTTCGACACGGCGTTTCACCAGACGATGCCGCCGCATGCCTACATGTACGCGATTCCGCGGGAGCTGTATGACGAGCATCGCATCCGGCGATACGGGTTCCACGGCACCAGCCACCGGTATGTGTCGGCCCGTGCGATTGGCCTGATGAAGCGATCGCCCGAGAACACGAACGTGATTTCGGCCCATCTCGGGAATGGCGCCTCGATCACCGCGATCGAAAACGGGAAATCCGTCGACACCTCGATGGGGTTCACCCCGCTCGAAGGGCTGATCATGGGAACTCGCAGCGGCGACATCGATCCTGCCATCCTGTTCTACCTCCACGATCGAGGCTACAACGCGAAGCAGCTGAACACGATGCTGAACAAGAAAAGTGGCCTGCTTGGCCTTTCCGGTCTTTCGAATGATCTGCGGGACCTCGAAAAGGCCGCCGAAACCGGTCACCCGGCTGCCCTCCAGGCGCTGGAAGCCTACGCGCACCGGGTCAGGCATTACGTCGGGGCCTACATGGCGACGCTGGTCAAGGTCGACCTGTTCGTCTTCACCGGCGGCATCGGCCAGAATGGCTGGAAGATGCG
>JAKJFL010000802.1:0-1568 GCA_022704935.1 Candidatus Rifleibacteriota bacterium | reverse complement strand
ACTGCTGCACGTGTTTCGGGGCTGAGCCGCCGGCACCGGTTTCATAGAGGCCGCCGCCGTTGAGCAGCGGTACGATCGACAGCATTTTGGCGCTGGTGCCCAGTTCAAGAATCGGGAACAGGTCGGTCAGGTAGTCGCGCAGCACGTTTCCGGTGACAGAGATGGTGTCCTTGCCTTCTTTCGAGCGCTTCATGCTGGCTACGATCGCCTTGCGGGGCGGCAGGATCTGGATGTCGAGGCCCTTCGTATCGTGGTCTTTCAGGTATTTCTGCACCTTGCCGATCAGGCTCTTGTCGTGGGCGCGATCTTCGTCGAGCCAGAACAACGCCGGGGTGTTGGTGATGCGGGCGCGGGTCACGGCGAGCTTGACCCAGTCGCGGATCGGCAGGTCTTTTGTCTGGCACATGCGCCAGATATCGCCCTTCTCGACCGCGTGCTCGATCAGCACCTTGCCGGCCGCGTCGATCACGCGCACGACGCCGTCGCCCTGGATCTCGAAGGTCTTGTCGTGCGAGCCATATTCCTCGGCTTTCTGCGCCATCAGGCCGATGTTCGAGACGCTGCCCATCGTGCGGGGATCGAACGCGCCGTTTTCCTTGCAGAAGTCGATCGTCGCCTGGTAGATGCGCGCGTAGGAGCGGTCGGGAATGACCGCCTTCATGTCGCGCAGCTTACCGTCGCGGCCGTACATCTTGCCGCCGGCGCGGATCGCCGCGGGCATCGAGGCGTCTATGATGACGTCGCTGGGCACGTGCAGGTTGGTGATGCCCTTGTCGGAGTTGACCATCGCGAGCTCGGGCCGATCGACGTAGACCTTCTCGATGTCCTTTTTGATCTCTTCCTGCTTGTCGGCGGGAAGGGTCGCGATCTTCTCGTGGAGCTCGCCGAGGCCGTTGTTGGGGCTGATGCCGAGCGTGCGGAACGTTTCGGCGTGCTTTTCATAGACGTCCTTGAAGAAGACGCTGACGACGTGGCCGAACATGATCGGGTCGGATACCTTCATCATGGTGGCTTTCAGATGCACCGAGAACAGCACGCCCTTCGCCTTCGCGTCGGCGATCTGTTCGGCGAGGAAGGCGCGCAGGGCGTTGCGGCTCATCGTGGCGGCGTCGATGACCTCTTCCGCCTCGAGCTGGAGCTTTTCCTTGAGAACCGTTTCCTTGCCCGCCTTGTCGACGTGTACGATCTTCACGGGGCCGGCCTTCTCGACGACGACCGACTTCTCGCTGCCGAAGAAGTCCTTGTCGGTCATGTGGGCCACGTGGCACTTCGAGTCTTTCGTCCAGGCGCCCATCGAGTGCGGGTTCTTGCGGGCATACTCTTTCACCGGATCGGCGACGCGGCGGTCGGAATTGCCCTCGCGCAGCACGGGATTCACGGCGCTGCCGAGGATCTTCGCGTAGCGCGTCTTGAGCTCTTTCTCCTGGTCGGTTTTCGGCTCGGCCGGATACTCGGGAACCTTGTAGCCGTTCGCCTGGAGCTCCTTGATGGCCGCCTGGAGCTGCGGGATCGAGGCGCTGATGTTCGGCAGTTTGACGATGTTGGCCTCGGGCTGGTTGGCCATGTTG
>JAKJFL010000129.1:0-7855 GCA_022704935.1 Candidatus Rifleibacteriota bacterium | reverse complement strand
GTCGTGATATGGTTGCCGGTCGAATCGTCATAGGAGATACCCTTCATGATGTTGTCGCCGGGCTTGTTCTTCCAGCCGGAACCGTGGTTCCACATGATGAGGGCGTAGTGTTTCGCCGGATACTGGACGATCATGTCCTTAACGAACTGGGCGAGAAGCTTGTAATCGCCCATGTCGAGTTCGCCCATGTCTTTGACGGGGGTGACTTTGCCCTTCTCGATGTAGTTGAGAGTGGCGGGGCCTTTCTCGCGATCGATGAGGCTGACGATGTTGAGCCAGTCGTTCGAGCCGATCTTGGCCATTTCGTCCTGGTCCTGGACGCCGAAGCTGTCCAGATTGTTGTCAGCGTTCAGGAAGACCATCCAGGTCCATTCCTTCTCGGCGCGGGGCGCTGCACTGACAGGGGCAACACAAAAAGCCACAAAAAGGGCGACGGCCAGGATACTGATTACACGCTTCATCTCTTACTCCTTACTAATATACTTATGCGGACACTTATACTCAGGGCCGGATTTTTTAATTATAGAAGCCGAAAGGTACCCTGTCAAGGTCTCGACACCACCCGTGAAAAGCAGATGCAATCGCAGTTTCAGGGGAAATTACAGAAAACCGTTCACTTT
Organism: Candidatus Rifleibacteriota bacterium; assembly: GCA_022704935.1. Classification (GTDB taxonomy): domain Bacteria; phylum Muiribacteriota; class Ozemobacteria; order Ozemobacterales; family Ozemobacteraceae; genus MWAR01. The sequence goes on along the minus strand of JAKJFL010000129.1, from coordinate 7,235 downwards.
TATTGTCTTTTTCTGGCGAAGAATGCTTATCTTCAACCACATGATATCGAATCATTCCGATGACGCGACAGGCGCCGGTCGGAACCGGCGCCTGCCTTATACCAGCTTCTATATCAGTTGTTCAGTTCGAGCACAAGGGCGGAGGCCTCGGACTTGAGGCTTTCATCCAGGCCGCTCTCGCTGTGGAGGCGGAAGTTGAGTTCCTGGACGATGAACTTCTTCACGTCGTCGGAATCCTTCGAACCGGCGATGTATCCGCGGAGAGCCGAGAGATCGCCGTTTTCGACGGAGGCGACGAGCGCGGCGGCCTTGCTCTTCTTGTAGAGGTCGGCGATCATGTCGTCCCACAGGGTGTCCTTGGAGAAGTCGAGAGCCGTGTAGCCGTTCTCGGCGGAGAAGTCGGAGGGCAGATACACCGCGAGGCCCTTCGCGTTCTTCATCGAGTAGCCGTTGTTTCCGTTCGCGGCGATCGCGGCGTTGCAGGCGGCGGTGACCTTGTCGCAGGCGGTCTTGATCGCTTCGTCCTTGATCGCGGCCTTGAGAAGGGCGGCCAGGTGGATCAGGTCGACGTTCTCGGGATACGCGAACGTCTGGACCTTTTGAAGGGCGGCTTTATACTCAGCGCTGTATTTTCCACTCATCGTGGCTTTGGCGAGGCCGTTCATCGCGTCGAATACCGGGCCCATCGCGGCGACCTTGATGGCTGACTGCGTGCAGTCTTCGTTGCCCTGGCTGCCGCCGCTGTAGGACTTCACGAACGTGTTGGTCCAGGTCTTGGAGAAACTTTCGGCAGTCGAGGTCTTCGTGAGCGTGGCGAGAACGTCGTCATACGGCGTGCCCTTGCCGGGTTCGGTCTCTTCGGAGGCAACGATATAGTCAACGCTATCTTTACAGGCATGAACGACTTCGGCCATCTGCATCAGACATGCGTCGAAGTTGAGAATGTCGATGTTGTGACCGATCACCTTCTTGACCTCGCGCAATGCGACGGCCAGCTGGTTGTTGGTGATGTGATTGTTGCTCGAGTCGTCATAGGAGATGCCGCGGGTGATCGGGCTCTGGTTGCCGAGTTTCCAACCCGAGCCATGGTTCCAGAAGGTGAACACGTAGCGCTTCGCCGGATAGTTGGCCACGATATACTTCGCAAACTCGATGAAGAGCTTGTAATCGCCCATGTCGAGTTCGCCCATATCCTTGACCTTGGTGATCTTGCCCTTCTCGATGTAGTTGTAGCAGGCCGGCCCGCGTTCGCGATCGATCAGGGTAACGATGTTCAGCCAGTTGTTGGAACCGATCTTGGCCATTTCCTGCTGGTCTTCAACGCCAAACGAGTCGAGGTTGTTGTCCGCATTCAAAAAAACGGCGATCGTCCATTCTTTCATCGCCGGAGCGGCATCAGCTGCCCAGAGAGGGGAGACCAGGGCCACCATGAGAGCAACGAGAACAATACGCGATACTCGAGTCATTCTTCTTCTCCTTGTCTTATCCACTACTCGATACTTATTAAGGAAAAAACAGTCATCCCACCCATACTCATTGGTGAAGATACTTCAGATTTTACCAACCATCTGAGAAAGTCGCAAGAGTACCTTAACAAAATTCTGAATTCGAGGGATCACACGACGATGCCCGTCAGGCCTCCGAAACGTCTTCCGATTCATCCCCGGACTCGGTTACCCAGACGAACCCCGAAGGGAGGCGCTCGCCGCAGAATTCAGCCAGCTCATCGGCCTGGAGAACCTGGACTTCCAACAGCGGCTGCAGGAAGGATTTTTTTCGATCGCCCGTTTTCAGCCGTTCGAAGATGCGCTTTCGAAGTGCCTCGTCGACCTGGACCAGTCGGTCTCCCGTTTTGCGACCGAACTCTCGCAGGGCCCAGTCGGCGTATGAAGAACCGGCGGGGGGCGGTCCCCGTCGGAGCAGCTGCTCGACCCACTCGGAAACGGTGACGACGGGAACCAGCGCCGTCGGCGGAGCATACGACATGACCCGGGCGCCAAATCGTCCCAGGGCGTACAGTGCGATCTGGTCTCTCCCCCAGGTTCCGGGGGCCCGCAGGATCCATGTACCGATCCGTATTTTTTCCTCGACGGGAATCCGCTCGCACTGGGCAAGCAGGCGCCAAATCTGGTTTCGCTCGTGCTGATCGGGGATGCGCTCTCCTTTTCCCGCTTTCTTCGACGGGAACAACACCGCCTCGAGCGTATCCGCCATTTCAGCCTGACGTTCGGCAGAGAGACCGGGCGCAATACGCTTCCACATGATCCACCATTCCGACCACAGGCCTGTGTTCTTCGATGCGGGCGGAGTTTTGCGGAGTTCGAACAACCGGTCTACCCGCACATCGTCTCCGGGAGCCCCGAAGCCTGGTCGCAGGGCATACCCGACAAGCCTCAACCAGGCCATTCGCGCGTCATCGCCCGTCTGAAACCGTTCGTCATCGACGGAAAGGTCGAAGAGGGTACGCAGTACCGCCGCATTCCAACCTTCGCGACGCATTCCGAGCAGTTCCTCGAGCAGTTTGAACGTTTGGTTGAACGCCGGTTTGTCGGGAGCGTTCGAAAACAGGCTGTCGAACAGTTTTTTCACCTGCCCGGCCTGCCGCTTCGTCAGTCCCTTCGAGGCTGCCGCATCGATCTCGGCCTCCTCTTCGGGGGTCAGATCGAACATAAGTTCCCGTTTGAACGCGTCGTCACCGCATCCGCGGCAAATCACCTGCAACCGGCCGGTCTCGCGTAACGTGACGTCGAGACCAACCTGCCGGATGCCGGTTTCACGTGAATCCGCTTTCTCCGTTTTCCAGCGGAGGGGCGGCAGGGGGGTCAGTCGGCGGGCGCTGTATTTCATGAGATCGCCGAGCGATTCGCCGCGCGGTGCGGACGGGCTGAAATACGCATAAAAGGCTACATCCTGCCCCACGTCGACGCCGAAGGTCTTGCCCGCGATCGTGAACGGTCGCTCGACTTCAGAGCCTTTCGGAAGGAGACAGAGAACCTGCTCGGGCACATGTTTCTCGCCCCTGCCCGATTTTCCGGTTCCTATACCGAGATATATGGAAACTGGACTGCCGGCCTTGATCCGGTGCCCGAGTCCCAGGCCGACCATCGAATAATATACCGCGCCGGATGCAACGGCCAGCATCGGATGCGGGTTGTTCAGTTCTTTGGGAGGCTCGCCGCCGCGCCACGCGGCCAGCACGTCCAGGATGCGCGTCCGAAGCGTCTGGGAAAGCATCGTTCCGCCGTTGAACAGCACTGCATCGGGCATGATGCCGTGTTCGGCGAGGAACGCGGCGAGGTGTCGCGTGACGGCTGGATCGCGCGAGTATGGCAGGCCCGCTTCCGAAAGACCGATTCCGGCGTCCTCGGCCGGGCGCTCATCGGAGGCAACGGCGGGAAAATAGCCGTCGACGAGCATTTCGCGGAGTTCCGGCAGCGGCACTTCCAGGCTGAAGCTCTGGGCCACGACACGGCTTCCGGCGCCGGAAACGGTGAACCGGGCCTTCTCCGTCTCGTCGCCGGCCTCGCCGAGAGCGCGCTCCTTCACGGACCGGCTCTGATCGAGCACCGAAAGCCACTGTTTCGCGACCAGTTTGCGGCCCTTGTGGTGGAATTTCGCCTCGACGGCTTTCGCGACGGCCAGGTCGAGGTTGTCCCCGCCGATCAGCAGGTGCGGACCGACGGCCAGCCGCGAGAACTGCGGCTCGTCGGAAGTATCGGGCCATTCGACGCCGATCAGGCTGAAATCGGTGGTGCCGCCGCCGATGTCGATGACGAGTGCCGTTTTCACGCCTCGCAATTCGCGTTCGAGTGTTTTCGGGTGCCGCGCCAAAAAGTCGTAGAACGCGGCCTGCGGCTCTTCCAGAAGAGTTTTCACCGGCAGGCCGGAGCGGCCGATCGCCTCGAGCGTCAGGTTGCGTGCGACGGGATCGAACGAAGCCGGCACGGTCACGATGATCTGCTGTTTTTCCAGGCGGAGATCGGGGTCGTCGGCAGCCATGGTGTGGTTCCAGGCGTCGGCGAGATGCCGCAGATACGCCGAAGATGCGTCGACCGGCGACAGCTTGTCGCGTACAAGTTCGCTCTGCCACGGCAGGATCGGCGAGAGGCGGTCGATACGGGGATGACACAGCCAGGACTTCGCGCTGTGAATCAGTCGAGCCGGAAGTTCGGCGCCCAGCTGCCGGGCAAACGTCCCGGCGATCGGCCCGGGGACGGCGGTCCATGGTGGCGTGCCGTAGACGGCCGGATCATCGGCCAGGAAGAGCAGCGACGGCAGCGTCGGGCATCCGCTCGTCTGGCCTTTTTCCACGAACTGCGGAATCGAAAAAGATTTGATCTCGCGCTTCTTCGTCTTCAGATCGAGATACGAAAGCGCGCACTGGGTCGTCCCCAGGTCGATCCCGATGAGAAACCGCGGCCCTCCGGCCGCCACGCCCTTTTCGGCCATGGTCTGCTCCCCCGACACGTCCGGATTCCGGGCATGCCTTCCGGTGTCACTCCGGAGTGCTATTTTATAGCATCACGTACGTTGAATTCGAGCTTCCACTTGTGGTCGCCGGACTTTTCGCAACACCAGACTTCGAGGGTGCCGATCTCGGTCACGGCGACCTGGAGCGTCACGTCGACGAGCGTGCCGGGCGCCATGCCGTCGCGCACGGGGAGCTCGGCGCGAAGCGAGCTGGTCTCCTCGATTTCGGACGGCATCTCCTCGTGAAGCTGACCGACCTGGTCCTCGCGGCGGCAGTTGGATTTGAAGAACTTGAACTCGACGGGCTTTCCGACGACGAGACCGAAGGTGCGGTCGGGAATCTCTGCCGTCGCGCCCTCCTCCATGCCCTGCGAAGCCACGCACAGCCCCTTGAGCGGCGGTTTGTAGCCCGGCACGGCCGGCAGCGCCGTCTCGACGCCGAGGTAGTAGGCCTGGGAGACGCCGCCCCGGATGCGGATGCCCTTTCCCTGGCGGGCCAGGCCGAACGCAACCGCGCCTGCCGAGACCGCGCCACTCAGGTCGGCGCCCTCGAGAACCCGGATCGCGGGCTTTCCGTCGGCTTCGAGCCAGGTGTTGATAACTTCGACCAGCCGGCTCCGGAACCGCTCGGCACGGAACACGCCGCCGTTGAACAGGATCGCCTTCGGGTGGCTGAAATCGCGCTCCCCGCCACCCTGGCTCTTGAGGAACCTTGCCAGGTGCCGGGTGATCGCCGGGTCGGCCGCGTAGGCGAGATGCAGCTCCCTGAAGCCGCTCGCCGGCTCTTCGTGCGGCTCTTCGTCCATCTTGCAGAAGGGTAAGAAGCCGTCGACGAGGATTTTTTCGATCTCGTCGCGGTCGAGCGAGGTCTTGAGCGAGCCGCCCACGACACTGCTGCCGCGGCCGGAGATGACGATCGGCTCGCTTTTGGCGTCGGGGTTGTTGAGCAGATTCTCTTTCGCCTTGCGGCAGGCATGGCTCAGGGCCATCGTCTGCCAGTTGTCGACTTTCTTCTTCGCGGCTTCGAGCTTCTGACGGGCGTGGAACGCCAGCGTCAGGTCCATGTTGTCGCCGCCGAGCAGGATGTGGCTTCCGACCGCGACGCGCTCGAGCTGCAGGTCGCCGTCTTTTTCGCTTACCTCTATGAGGCTGAAGTCGGTTGTACCGCCGCCCACGTCGACGACGAGCACGACGTCGCCCTTCTTCACCTGTTCGCGCCAGGGCGCCTTGGTCTGGGAAATCCAGGCATAGAAGGCTGCCTGGGGCTCCTCGAGCAGGGTCACTTCTGCAAGACCGGCTTGTTTCGCGGCTTCCACGGTCAGATCGCGCGCGGCGGCATCGAACGAGGCGGGAATCGTCACGATCAGCTGCTGGTCTTCGAGCTTCGCCTTCGAATTCTTCGCGTTCCAGGCATATCGCAGGTGGGTAAGGAACTCGCTCTGGGCCTCGAGCGGCGAGATCTTCTTCGCGCCGGCCGGGGCGTTCCAGGGCAGGATCGCCTCTTTCCGGTCGATGCGCGGGTTGCACAGCCACGACTTGGCCGAGGAGATCAGCCGGGCCGGCACTTCGGCGCCGCGCTCGCGGGCGTATTCGCCGACGATGAACAGACACTCGCGTTTCCACGGCAGGGCCGGCTTTTCCTGGAGCCGCTCGAACAGGAACGACGGCAGCGACTCGCGCTCCTCGACCGCCCCCTGGGCGAGTTCCTGCAGGATCGGAAACGTGCCGACATCCGGCTTGTCCGATTCGGAATCGGCCACCGGAGCATGCGCGATGACGATGTTGGTCGTGCCGAGATCGACACCTACGATGTTCTTTGCCTGGCTCACGCGGCGGGCCTCCTCAGGAGATCTCGACTTCGGCCGGGGCGATCACGTCGCCGGTCCAGCCGGACACCAGCGAAGGAAGCTTGCACTCCTTCATCCTCCAGCCCCGATGCACGAGAACGCCGCTGTATGGGCCGGTGGGCGCGACGTTGCCGGTCAGCTTGATCGCGTTCGGGTCGACCTTCTCGCCCAGGCTCACCGTTTCCCCTTCGGGATCGCTCAGGACGTGCTCGATGACGAGGCGGTCCTGCAGGATCTTGCGGCAGCCTTCGTGGATCGGCCGGATCGCGCCGCCCAGGCTCTCGTCGTCGACCTCGGATATGTCTTCCATGAGGAAGTCGAGCAGGCGCCCCTCTTTCTGGAACAGCGCCAGGATCTGATACGCGACAGCCGGAACCGCGGGTTCGGCCTGGAAAACCGAAACCGGTGCCGGTTCAGGCTTGGGCTCGGGTTTTGGTTCCGGCTTCGGCTCAGGTGCAGGCTCAGGTTTCGCCTCTGCCTTCGCGACCGGCTCATCGGCCTTTTCGGGCTGCGGAGCGGGTGCGGCGGATGCGAACAACTCGATCAGCGCCAGCAGGCCCGTCGCGACGAGAAAGATCCCGATCGCGATGCCGATCGGGGAGCCGCAACAGCATTGCTGGCTGCAGGATTTGAGCATCTCCTCGAGTTTTGCCGGTTCCTTCAGCAGGGGCGCCAGCCGGACACCGCCGTAGATGATCCCCGCCGTTCCGGCAAGGGAGAGCAGGGCAAGCAGTTTTCTGAACATTCGCCACCTCGGGCAGATGATTTTTTCACTCAGACCTGTAGAATATGCCGTCCCCACAATCCCCTGTCAAGTAGGGACGGGTTTCAAACCCACCCGGATCGGAATTTCACGAGGACCGCGCCAGGATATTTATACACACTGTTATACAACACATTTTCACTCTCCATACGCGG
>JAKJFL010000128.1:0-7866 GCA_022704935.1 Candidatus Rifleibacteriota bacterium | reverse complement strand
TTTCAAACCCGCCCCTGCGTGTGTCGTTGGCGGCATTTCCCCGTGAAAATAGTGTCGAAAATAAAACTCCCCCGGAGGATGCCCGGGGGAGTCTGGCTTGAACTGCAGATCAGATCACGGGGCGCAGCCAGGTCAGCTTGCGGAGGAAGTTCATCTTCTTGACGATTTCCTTGGAGCAGTGGTCTTCGGGACCGTAGGCCTTGGTTACGTTGCCGTCCTTGTCGACGGTGATCTTGTACTCGACGGTGGACTTCATGTCGTCGAAGAGGCGCAGGGCGGTCATCGTCGCGAACTGCGGATCGCAGATGGCGGCGACGACTTCCGAGTTGATCTGCTCGCTCAGGGCGTCCATGTTGTAGGAACCCACGACGGCGATCTGCCGGTCGAACACGAACACCTTCGAATGGAGCCGCTCGTTGATGGACGGGGCGACAAGCAGACGGCAGGTCGGCATGTCCCTGAGCATCTTCTTCCAGTCGGACATCAGGAACGCCTGGGGGAACAGCGAGTCGGTCGAACCGCCGCTGTTGGTGTGCATGATGATCTTCACGCCGCGGTCAGACGCCCGCTTGAGGGCTGCTTCGGCCTCGGCGGTGAGAACCAGATACGGATTCTGGATGATGATCTCGGATTTGCAGGAGTCGATGAACTTGACCAGCGTGGGGGTGATTCCATTCAGGGCGCCCAGCCGGGAGTGCTTGTCGAGGATCTTGACGGGCTTCGGCCGCTCGCCCCGGAACAGCTGGAACGACGCGTAGCTCGACAGGTTCTTGTATTTGGAAAGCTCCTCGTTGAACTCCTTGAGCGCCTCGGGCAGCTTGCCTGAAAGCTTGATCTTCGATTCGTCATACAGGCCCTGACCCAGCATGAACCGGCGAAGGGCCATGTTGGCCAGATCGAGCCGGGCGGACTGGTCCTTCCAGTTGAACGTATCGGGCTTCACGACAGAATTCCGCAGACAGCCCCACTCGTCGTCGAACGCCTTCTTGAGTTGCGCAGCCACATGCGTCCCGCTCATCAACACGTCGGAATCGCGATACACGATATCGTATTCGCCCTTCCCGACGAAGTAGTCCGGGCCGATGTTTCGGCCGCCGATGATCGAGGTCTTGCCGTCGACGATGATGATCTTGTCGTGGTTGCTGGCAAATGCCGCGCGGAAGTCTTCGAACATGGCCAGCAACGATTTGCCGACCGAGTTGAACTGCTTGATCTGGACGTTGGGAACGGCCGCAAGCTCTTCGAACCGGTCGGGCATCCCTTTCATATAGCCTGATCTATAAATACGCCCGTCGATCATCAGACGGATCCGGACGCCTTCGCGGGCTTTTTTCGCGAGCAGTCCGAGAAACGCCTGGCCGAAGATGTCCTTGTCGACGATGAAATACGTGCAGTCGATCGTCTCCTTCGCGCTTTCGAGCATCTTCCAGCGAGCATACAGGGCATCATCGTTGCGCCAGATATACCGGACACGCGTGTTGATATCGCCCTTGGGAACGTCGATCGAGTCAAACGCCGCTTTCAGGTCGTCGTTCGGAGCGAGGGTAGGGCTTCCGGCCCCAAGCCAGGTGGTGACGATGATCACGGCGAGGAACGCAAGGGCGATTCCGCGGACCACACTCGTATTGAAACACTTCATCGAGGCCCTCCTTGAGGGGAAAAATCGTACAGATACGTGAGATGTTCTTAAATTCTCCATGAAAACGCCTGTTTCGTCAAGAATGGGAAGCGTATGGGAAGTGTTCGGCAAAGTTTTCCCGTAATGAAAGGTTGAACTTTGTCCGGTGAAGCTGGTACCCTGAAACTCGTATGGAAGGCAACCAGTGAAGCGAATTCATCTCTCCGTTCTGCGGTGCATCCGTTGCGGTGGCGATCTCGAGATCGCTTCGGGCCTGACCACGGTTGAATCCGGAGATGAAATCGTCCACGGCACCATTGGGTGCAGGAAGTGTGCGGCGGAGTTTCCGATCGTCGACGGAGTCGGCGTCTTCTTCGATCCTGAAATGATGAAGACGTTGCTCACGACGGCCGAGCGCCGAAGCATCGCAAAAACCGGATGCACATGCCCGGTGGCCGAAACCGGAGACGACGCTTCGAAGAACGAGAAGCTGGTCAGAACCGTAGAAAACTGGAGTTATCAATGGAACCAGGTTCTCGGTTGGACTGCCGAAGATTTCGCCGGAAAGGGCTTCTGCGGGGAAAAATGCTTCCGTGAGTTCATTCCGATCCAGCCGGAAGAGTATCGCGACCGAACCGTCGTCATTTGGTGCGGTGGAAACGGCCGAGAGGCCTATCATGTCGCCCGATACGCTCCGGCACTGATCATCGTGGTCGAGATCGGCGATGAAATCTACAGGATCCGGGACCTCTTCGGCCCCGGCGCGAATCTTCTCCTCCTGCGATGCGACATGCTCAAAAATCCTCTCAGGGAAGGAGTGGCCGATATCTCGATCTGCGACCACGCGCTTCAGCACATCATCGATCATCGGCAGGCCTTTTCCATGCTTGCCGGTGTCCTGAAGCCGGGCGGTCTTGCGGCAATCTGCGCATACAGCCATGAAAACAATTTCCTGATCACCGGCCTGGTCGAGCCGCTCAAATCGGTTCTTCACAGGCTCCCGCTCGTTCTTCTGCGGTTTCTGGCCTGTCTGCCGGCCCTGGTCATCTTCTTCTGCATCCATTTCGTATACCTTCCGATACGCAAATACGATGAGAAAACGGCAAGGCGCATCCCCCTGTACGAGCACATGATCTTCTGGTCGGAATGCAACCTGAAGTTCATCTGGACGGCTTGTTTCGATCTGCTCCATGCGCCGGTTTCCTACCATTTCCGGCGCGACGAGATCGTCTCTCTCGCGGCGTCAGGCAAGATCGGGATCAGAACGCTGGTCAACACCCACCAGACGACCTGGTCGATGATCGGGACGCGCCTTCCCTGAGAGGAACTCGCTTTCTTACCCCTTGGGGGCTGTCATTTTCCGGCCGGATATGGTACTTTTACTGACCGGCTTCTGCCGGACATTCCCCCGGTGGAATGAGCTTTCCCGAAGGACGCAGGAGAGACCATGCATCTGAAATCCCTCGAAATCATGGGATTCAAGTCGTTCGGCCGCAAGACGGTCTTCGATTTTCAACCCGGCATCACGGCAATCATCGGCCCCAACGGGTCCGGCAAGAGCAACGTTTGCGACGCCATTCGCTGGGTTCTCGGCGAGCAGAGCGCGAAGGCGCTGCGCGGCAACAAGATGGCCGAAGTCATTTTCGCCGGTTCCCCGACCCTGCGGTCGGCCGCGTTCGCCCAGGTGAAGCTCATTCTCGACAATGAAGACCGGATGATGCCGCTCGATTTCTCCGAGGTCACCATCGGCCGCCAGTTGTTCAAGTCAGGCGAGAGCAACTACCTCGTGAACGGCACCCGCGCCCTGCTGGGCGATGTCAAGGAAATGCTGATGGATACAGGCATCGGCAAGGATGGCTACTCGGTCATCGGCCAGGGTGACATCGAGGACATCATCTTCCAGCGCACCCAGTCCCGCCGTGCCCTCATCGAAGAGGCCGCCGGCATCACGAAGTTCAAGCACCGCAAGGCGAACACGCTCACCAAGCTCGATCACACCCGGGCCAACATCACCCGCCTTCAGGACATTGTCGGCGAGATCCAGAACCAGCTTGGGCCGCTCGCCGAGCAGGCCGAAAAGACCCGCCGCTACCAGGCGCTCGCCGCCGAGATCCGCACCCTCGAGATCGACCTCGTCCTGTTCGACCTGTCGCAGCTCTACGGCGACGCGGAAAACGTCGATTCGATGCGGCGCGGCCTCCTTGCGAAAGTCGCCGAAATAGAAAAATTTCTCGAAGAGATCGACAGCCGCAAGAGCGGCGTGCGGGCAAAAGTCCTGGAATTCGAGACACAGCTCCAGGCCCGCCAGAACGAATCCCGCGAGGTCGTCCTCACGATCGACGGCATCCGGGAACGCATGGCCATCCTTAAGGAAGAGGCGCGCGGCCACGAGGCGCGACGCCAGGCCATCACCGAAGAGGTTGCCCAGATCGAAAAGAACCTCGCCGACGGCGGCCAGGAGATCGCCGACGCCGAGGGCCGCCTTCGCGACGAAGAGGCCGCGGAAATCGCCGTGGCCGGCCGCATGGCCGAGATCGATGCGAACCTTTCCAAGGTCCAGGATGAGCTTGACGCCCACCTGAAGAGCGTCAGCCAGGACCGCGAGTCCTCCTACAAGATCGCCGGAGAGATGGTCGCCAGGAAGAACACGATCAACTCCGCGAACCAGCAGATCCAGATCCTCGAACGCCAGCTGGAAAAGGGCGCCGGCGACGTGACGACCCTCAACGCCGCGCTCGAAAAACTCAACGGCGAAAAGTCGAACATCGAGAAGGAACTCAAGGCGATGGAAACCACCATCACCGACGAGGGAACCCGCCTTGCCGACGACCAGACCCAGGCGAACCGTCTCGACAAAGATTTGCGCCGTGCCGAGGAAGAGCTTGTTTCGACCGTCGACCAGTTCAAGGTTCTCACGGCAAAACGGAACATTCTCGAAGATCTGAAAAACCGCTCCGACGGCGGCATCCATCGCGGCGTGCGCGAGGCCCTCGCCCTGAAGGACCGCGACCTGCCCGGCATCTGCGGCATGATCGGCGACCTCATCACCGTTCCCAAAGGCTACGAGATGGCCTTCGAGACCGCGCTCGGCGGCAGCATCCAGGACATCGTCACCCGCGACGCGGAAACCGCCCAGCGGGCGATCGCGATCCTGAAGGAGCGCAAGGCCGGCCGTGCCACGTTCCTGCCGATCGACATGATCCAGGCGCCGTCCCGCGTCGAACAGGCGCGCGTGAAGGGCTGTCTCGGCGTCGCACTCGACCTTGTTCAATTCGATGCGAAATATTACTCCATCATGAACTTCCTGCTGGGTCGCATCCTCGTCTTCGAGAACCTCGACGATGCGGTCGCTTACTCGCGCACCACACGCAATTTCAACCGCATCGTCACCCTCGACGGCGACATCGTCCGCTCATCGGGCGCGATGACGGGCGGTGCCGAAGGCCAGAAGTCGGCCGGCCTGCTCGCCCGCAAGCGCGAGCTCGAAGAGGCCGAAGAGAAGCTGAAAACGCTGGCCGCGTCCGAAAAGAAGCTGACCGGCCTCGTGACCCGCCTCAGGTCCGAACGCGGCTCGCTCGGCCAAGTGATCCGCCAGCGCGAGGAAAGCCTGAATCGCACCCGGCAGTCGATGGAATTCTTCCAGAAGCGCCTGGTCGTCGTCGAAGGCGATCTCTCGACCCGCCGCGCCGAGTTCGACAGCCTCGACGTCAATCGCCGCGAGATCCAGAAGGAGCTCGACCGCGTCCGCCAGATGCAGACGACCGCCCAGCAGGAGCTCGTCACGCTCGAAAGCCAGAACACCGAACTCACGGCTCGCCTGCAGGAGATGAGTGGCCGGGAAACGGCCATCCAGACCCGGCTCACCTCCCTGCGCGGTCTGCTGAACGACGAGAAACTCGCCCAGGCGCAGATCATCGAACGGAAGAAGGGCCTGAAACGCGAGATCGAGGCTGCCACGAAACGGCGCCGGGAAGCCCAGGAACGGCGCGACCGCGCCACCGCCGAGGTCGAACAGCTCGAAAAGTCCCGGAAAGAGGCCGAGCGCGGCATTGCCGCGTTCCAGAGCGAGATCCAGGCCCTCGAAGCGAAGAAAGCCGAGATCGAGAAAGCCTATGAGGCGCTCCAGGTCGAATACCGCGCCTGCGCCAAGGAACTCGAGATGCTCGATCACACCTGGCAGAGTCGCTCCAAGATCGCCGACTCGACCCGCGCGAAGCTCGGCGAACTCGACGTGAAGCTCGCCGAAATCAAGACGCATATCTCCAACAAAGAGAGCATTCTGCGCGCCGAGTACGACTTCGACGTGGCGCAGATCGGCACCCAGCTCCGGAAATACGAGAGCCGGGCCGAGCTGGCCGGGCAGATCGCCGCCCGCCGCTCCGAGCAGCAGATGCTCGAGCCGGTGAACCCGCTCGCGATCGAGGAATACGAGAAAACGAAAGAGCGCTTCGAGTTTCTGACCGGCCAGATCCGCGACATGACTGAAGCCGCCGTTTCCCTCGAACAGGTCATCGCCGAGATCGAGAAGATATCCAGTGAGCGGTTCCTCGAAACCTTCGGTCAGATCGACAACGCCTTCGGCGAGATCTTCCGCGTCGTCTTCCCCGGCGGTTCCGCCAGGCTGAAACTCACGACGCCCGAGACACCGCTGGAGAGCAATGTCGAGATCGTCTGTCAGCTTCCCGATAAAAAACTATCCACGATAGAATTGTTCTCGGGGGGCGAGAAGGCGATGATCTCGATCGCCCTCCTGTTCGCCATTCTGCAGGTCAAACCGCCGGCGTTTTGTATACTCGACGAAATAGAAGCGTCGCTCGACGAAGCGAACGTGCGCCGGTTCACCCGCCTGCTCCGCAGCTTCGCCGACAAGACCCAATTCTTCATCATCACCCACAACAAGGAAACCATGCAGGCCGTCGACGTCATCTACGGTATCGCGCTCGAAAAATCCGGAACGTCTCGCCAGATCTCGATCAGGCTCGAAGACCAGGAGAAGATCCGTGAATTCACCGCCCGCAAGGGGGTCAGCGTGACCGAGCGCCTGAAAGCCGCCGTCGCCGCCGAGCGGGCGCAGACCACCGGTGCCGATGCAGGCCAGTTCAGTCAGCCCAGGGAGTCAGCTTCATGAGCGAAAGCAGCGAACCCAAAACCCAGGCGCCCGAAACCGCGGCTGCGCCGGAAAACGCTTCCAAACCGCCGGCACCGCGCAGCGAATGGACCGAGCCCCGGCTAGTCGTCCTGCTGATCGGCCTCTGCCTGTTGATCGAGGGCGGCCTCATTTACTATCAGAGCGGTCCGAACCAGATCATCATCTCGTCGGTGACCGCTCTCTCTGGCCTGACGTTGCTTCTGTTCGCCTGGCTCGTTCCGATCGAGGACGAACAGGAGCTTCCGCCGGAAGGCGAGATCCTCCCCGGCGAGAAAGCTCCTCCGCCGGCCCGACTCCAGGCGGAACAGCCGTCCGAACAGATTCTTGTCCAGCCGCCCACGACGGCCCCGCCGCCCGTCACTCAGCCGCTCGTAGAAGCGGTTCCGACGCCACCCGTCACGGCGGCCGAAGTCGCGAAAACGCCCGCCGTCGAGGAAGAGCCTGCGCTCACCTGGTACGATCGGCTCAGCACCGGCCTGCGAAAGACCCGCGAAAGCTTCGTTGGCAAGGTGAAAAACCTGGTTATCGGTCGGGCGAAAATCGACGACGACTTGCTCGAAGACCTCGAGGAGACGCTCTTCGAAGCCGACCTCGGCGTGAAGACCACCCAGGAGTTGCTGCAGTATCTCCACGCGAAGGTCGCCGAAGAGCGCATCTCTGATCCGAGCCGTATCTACACGCTCCTTCGCGAACAGCTCAAACTGCGCCTGACAAAATTCGCCTCCGCGCCGAAGTTCAACGAGAACGGCCTCACGCTCTTCCTCATCATCGGCGTGAACGGTGTCGGCAAGACCACCACCATCGCCAAGCTCGCCCGCAAGTTCGTGAAGGACGGCAAAAAGGTCATACTCGCGGCCGGCGACACGTTTCGGGCCGCCGCCATCGATCAGCTCTGCATCTGGGGCGAGCGTGTCGGCGTCGAGGTCATCCGCGGCCAGGAGAGCGGTGATCCGGGCGCTCTCGTGTTCGACGCCATCGCGGCGGCGAAGAAGCGTGGTGCCGACCTGCTGATCGTCGATACGGCGGGGCGCATGCACGTGAAGGCTGACCTGATGGCCGAGCTGGCCAAGGTTCAGAAGATCGCCGCGAAGGAAAGTGA
>JAKJFL010000127.1:0-7877 GCA_022704935.1 Candidatus Rifleibacteriota bacterium | reverse complement strand
AGCCACGGGTGTCTGCGCTGGCCCGGAAACACCCCGTGTCTGTCACACCGGTCGTAGACGATCGAACGCCAGGGAAACCGAGTGAATGACGAAAGAGAGGGCTCGCCCACCCAGAGCATCGTTGTAGTCGGCCTGATGCCGTTCGCCGCCAGGTGCACCATGGCAAATTTCACCGCCATGGCCTGGAGCCCCGGAAATCCGGCGGCCCTGAAGGGAACGCGGATCGAGAGCGTTCTCAGTCTGCAGTCCATATCTCGCTGCCGGGCTTCCCAGCCTCCGCTTTGCAGCGGATCGAGATACGTCACATCCCAGCCGTCGCCGGCAAGTCCCGCGGCGAGCGCCTGATGCCGCTGACGGAGGCCGTTCCAGGGGACAGCGCCCGCGAAGAGTATCGGACGGCCGCTCATGACGCTGGGGAAACGGCCGAGCCGAAGCCCGGCAGGCCGGAAACCCCCGCGCAGACCTGCTCGAACCGGTCGATCATTCCCTCGAAATCGTTGATCGCCAGAAATTTTTCATGCGCGGCGGCACGGAATGATTCGTATGCCGATGGGGAAAGAAGCCGGTTCAGGCCGGCGATCAGCCCCTCTTCGTCTCCGGGCTTCACGAGGACGCCGTTCGCTCCGTTCTCGACGACTTCGGGGATGCCACCGACATCAGTTGCAATGCAGGGCAGGCCCCACCGCATCGGCTCGATCAGGCTCAAGGGAATGCCTTCGCCGAGGGATGGCAGCATGACCAGGTGGAGGTTCGGATACCAGGCGTCCATGTCGGGCTGAAAACCATGAAACGTCACGATGTCCTTCAGCGCACCTGCCGTGACAAAGGACTGAAGGGATGGACGCTCCGGACCGTCGCCGAAGATCTCGATCCGCAGAGCCGGCAGTTTGTATATATTATTTGCTATGGCTTCGAGCGCCCAGCGATGCCCCTTGTTCGCGTGGAGTTTCGCGGGAATGCCGACGACCCAGGGAGGAGCGGGCGGAACAGCCTGGTTCATCGGCTTTCCGGAAATGCGGTTCGGGATCACGGAAATCCGTTTCGGCGAAACGCCCTGGCTCCGGAGATGTTCTCCGACGGATTCCGAAACGGCGACGAGATGGTCGGAAAAACGGTAGTAGATCTCCCTGTTGAGGCCGTGAACATGGGAGATCACGCGCGGCCCGCCGATGAGGCGCAGCATTCCAGAAGCCAGGGCTGCTCTGTTCAGGTGGGCGCTGACGAGATCGGGACGGTGAAGCAGGAGGTCGCGGGCCAGGCGTATACCGAAGAAAAAGCCGCCTGCCGTCATCGGAGCGACTGATGTTTCGACGCCCACCTCTCTGAGTCGTGCCGCGAGAGGGTCGCCGGCGCACGTGGCTGTGATGCGAACCCCGCGGCTCCGAAGTGCCTGCGCAAGCGAAAGCGCCAGCCGCTCGCCACCGCCGAGTTCGCATGACGAGACGGCAAGATGAATGGCGACGCGATCGCCGGGGGAGTGACTCAATATGTTATGATATAATATCATATGCCTGTCGAGGCAGGCCTTTCGACGAAACTCCGCATTGACGCGGGCATTGCCGGAAACGCCCATCGACAGGCGGCGCGGCTCGTCCTGCAGGAGATGCTCTATGGCCTGGGCGAGCGCATCCTTGTCCTCTGACGGAACAAGAAAACCGTCGATGCCGTCACGGACGATTTCGGGGATTCCGCCAACCCTGCTTGCGACGACCGGAAGGCTGCGATCCATGGCTTCGCAGATCGTGATACCGAAGGCTTCTTCGCGCGAGGGTGCGACGAAGATATCGAGCGTGTCGAGAAACTCCTTCGGAGAGGAAACCGGGCCGGTCCATTCCAGACAGGCGCCAATGCCGAGGCGCACGGCCTGTTCCTCGAGATTGCGCCGCTCTTTCCCGTCGCCGCCGATCACGATCTGCAGGGAATGTCTGGAACACAGGCCGGCGCACGCTTCGAGCAGGATGTCGATTCCCTTGACCCGATGAAGGCGGGAAAGCGTTCCGACTCTGATGGGCCGCCCCTCCGAAATCCGCACCGTTCGGGGCGTCGTCCCGGTTTCCACCCCTGGGTAGATGACGGACGCACGGCCGGGCGGCAGTTTGTGGATGCTTTTCTCATACCAGTCGGCGAGAAACCCGCTCGGGAAGAGAATGTGGTCGGAGAGACTCGCCATGCGTTTCTCGACGGAGTGGAACCTGCCCGATTCGAAGCCGTGGATTGTCGTCACCAGCCTGGTTCCAGTCATCCGGTTCCGAAGAACCCGGGCCCAGAAGGTGGCCCGCGACAGGTGAGAATGGATCACGTCGGGGCGGAACTCCCGGCAGAGGGCGAGAAGTCGCCATGCTGCGGCGATGTCGAACAGTTCCTCGCCCAGAATTCTGACGTCGAAACCTTCGCCGCGCAGCGGGGCGCTGAGCGGCCCGTCGCGGAACGCGGCGATGACCGTGGCGTGGCCGGCCCGCCGGGCCGCGCGCGCCAGGTCCGAGACCAGGATCTGCGCGCCGCCCCAGGTGAGGGCGTTCACGAGTTGCAGAATCTTCACGTCGGTTTCCGTAGGGTGGTTTGTGTTTTGATTATCATCATGGTTAAATGAAACTCGTTGCTTTGGCAATCTGCAAGCGTATTTTCCGCGTTTGCCAAAAGAAGGCGTCATGCAACGGATCGCCGAGGCACATGCCTGGGAAAAGGAGAAATGTCATGAAACACTCGTGGTATGCACGAACGATTCCCGCCGTGCTCGGCGTGTTGCTCATGATTGGAGGCGCGTTTGCCATGATTCAGACCATCCCCAACGATCAGCTGATCGCCGGTTCCGAGCTCATCGCGGTTGCCAGCCTCAAGAAAAGCACCGAGACGGGTACGGATGAAAAGGGCTTTTCGCAGATCGAGAACATCCTCACGATCCATGAAGCCCTGAAGGGCCAGGCAAAGCCGGGAGACGAGATTCTCGTCGACACGATAGGCGGCGGATTCGAAGACGAGGTCGTGTTCAAGCCCCGTCAGCGCGTGCTGGTGTTCCTGGTGCCCGGAGCTGCCGGGCGATTCCAGGTGAACAACTTCGTCCAGGGTGCCTGGCCCGTCGATTCCGACGGCAAGCTGCACGGCATGGGTGAGGGCGAAACGCTCGAAACTCTGAAAAAGACCATCGAGCACCTGAAGACCAACCCGCCGGCTCCTGCATCCGACACCCGGGGCGATGCCTTCTGACCAGCCGGGCGCCACGGGGCGCACCCCCGCGGACCTGTTCCTGCTCATCGGGGGAATGAGCTGCGCGAACTGCTCGCGCGGCATCGAAAAAGGGCTTTCCAGGCTCGACGGCATTCTTTCTGCCCGGGTCTATCTCGCCGATGAATCGGCCGAAATCTCGTACGACCCTGAAAAGATCGATCCCGAGACGATCCGGAAACAGATCGTCAGCCTGGGATACGAGGCCCGGTCCGTCGATTCCGAGCCGGTCGAGGAAACCGGCGGCGCCGGCTTGGTATTCACGGCTCTTTTGGCTCTTCCCGTCGCCTTTCTTGCGATGGGCGCTGCCGATACCTGGGCGAACCGGTTCACTCAGATGGTGCTGTCCGGGCTTCTCCTGATGACCACCGGACGACGTTTCTTTTCGGGCGCCGTGCGTTCGTTGAAAAACCGCAGCACGAACATGGACGTTCTCGTTGCGCTCGGAGTGGGCGCGGCCTGGGGCTACTCGGCCCTCGTCCTGATGCTGCCCTCCTTCGCGGGGCACCACGGCATGATCCATTTCGAGGCGGCCGCCCTGCTCATCCTGTTCATCTCGATCGGGAAACTGCTCGAGTCGGCTGCCCGACGCGAAGCCGCGGCTTCCCTGCGCGGCCTGACGAGTCTCCAGCAGGGAACGGCCCGTCGCCTTGGTTCCGACGGCGCAGTCGTCGACATCCACGTCGATGCCGTCGAGCCCGGCGACCAGCTGATGATACGCCCGGGGGAACGGTTTCCGACCGACGGCGAAGTCGTGGCCGGTGACTCGTCCGCCGACGAGAGCCTGCTGACAGGCGAATCGATGCCCGTCGCGAAATCGCCCGGCTCGCCCGTCGTTTCCGGCAGCGTCAACCTGAACGGGGAACTGCGCGTGAAAGCCACCCGCCGCGGCGCCGAGTCGACGCTCCAGAGCCTGATCCGGACGATGCGCCGCGCACAGGCGGACAAACCTCGCCTCCAGCGGTTCGCCGACCGGGCGTCGGACATTTTCGTGCCGGTCGTCGTCTCGCTGGCCGCCGCGACGTTCGCCGGCTGGCTGTTCGCCGGGAAAGGCCTCAACACGGCGCTCATGCACGCCGTCAGCGTGCTCGTCGTCGCCTGCCCCTGCGCTCTCGGCCTCGCGACGCCGACGGCCATCGTCGTGTCGAGCGGTATTGCGATGGCGAGAGGCCTGCTCGTGAAGAAACCCTCGTCGCTCGAAGCTCTCGCCGGCGTGAAATATATATTATTAGATAAAACCGGCACGCTCACCGAGGGCGTGCCCGCCGTTACCGACGTCACATGGCTTGCCCCGGATGGATGCCGGCGGTTCGCCTCGGCGGTCGCCGAACTGGCTTCGCGCTCCCTGCATCCGTTGTCTCGAGGGATCTGCGAAAATCTTTCTAAATATATAAATATAAATATACAAAACGGCTTCGTTTCCGTCGAGGAAAAACGCGGTTTTGGACTTGTCGGAACCTCGTCATCGGGCGAGCGGATCCTCATCGGCAGTGAATATCTGCTTGCCGAGGCCGGAGTGAAGCCTCCGAAGCTTCCGGCCGTATTCGCCGAAAAGGCCCTGACACCTGTCTTTGCCGCTGCGGGTTGCGAGGTCGTCGCTGCCTTCGGCCTTTCCGATCCGCTCCGGGCTGAGTCGGCGGACGTGGTCGTATCGCTCCGCGCCGCCGGGATCGAACCCGTCATCGTCAGCGGCGACCGGCCGGAGCCGGTGCGCGCCGCTGCTGCCGCCTCCGGCATCACGGAGTTCCGCGCGGGGGTGCTTCCCGGCCAGAAGCTGGAAATCCTGCGCGAATATATCGGGCGCGGCCCGACCGCGTTCGTAGGCGACGGTATCAACGACGCGCCTGCGCTTTCCGCCGCCACGGTGGGGATAGCCCTCGGTTCGGGCGCCGATGCGGCCCGCGAAGCCGTCGATCTCATACTGGTGCGCCGCGACCTGTCTCTCGTTCCGTTCGCCGTCGACCTCTCTCGCGCGACGATCGCGAAGATTCGCCAGAACTTGGCCTGGGCCGTCTTCTACAACCTCCTGACCCTGCCCCTCGCGGCCGGCCTGCTGGAACCCTTCTGGGGCCCGGGCTACAGCCTCACCCCCGCCGTCGCCGGCCTTACGATGGCTCTCTCCTCGATCTCCGTCGTCCTCAACTCCCTCACGCTCCGCCTAGGTTGGCGAAAGTAAAGGTGCATCCCGGCCTCCATCTTTCTCTTGAACCTCTGGCGCTCATCGTGCCATCATCATCGAGATAGCAACATCTGCCTATAAGAGTCAGGAAAAACGCTATCTGAGGAGGATACCCCATGAATCTGTTACGGTCGTCAGTTCTGCTCGGTCTGGCGGTTCTCTGCGTGGTGTTGGGCGTTCAGCCCGCAGTCGCGTTCGTGCCGCAGGAATACCTTTTTGCCGATCTCACCATCCGGGTGCTCGAGGTGAAATACGAGCACAAGGGCGCCATCTTCAACGTTTTCGCCGGGAAGCAGCTCTCGAGGCTTACAGCCGAGATCGTGAGCTGCGACGTCGATTCGAAGGAGAGGAAAGCCGCGCCGAACGCCTTCGAGTATCTGCAGAAGAACGCCAAGGAGATCGACCTGTTTTACGGCGGCCATCCCGACGACAGCAAGAAGCAGGATCTCAGCCCGAGCGCCTGCCGGAAGAACACCTTCAAGGTGCGGGCCGTCGTGCTCATCGAGAGCACCGGCGTCAGAACCTTCTTCAGCTTCATCGACCCGGAAGACGAATTTCCGATCTTCTGGCACAACCCCCAGTTGCGCGACCTCGATCCCAAAACTCACAAACAGAACTAGCCTTTTGGCGGGGTTGAACGGGCCGCATCTGTAGATGCGAGACCCCTAACAGTTTCTCCATGAGTCCGGAGGTTGCTTTGTTGGCCTCCGGACTCTTCGTTGGTACTGCTTTCGTTGCGGACATCCAGCGCAGGATGTGAACGGTTTCCCGGGATGAAAAAAACGCCGGGATGACCGGCGATGGTGCTGTCGAACGAGCCGGCGGAATGAGGCCGCCTGATCTCAAGGGTTTTCGCTGAGGGTGGGGGCGAGAATCTTCTTGATCTCGCGCTTTTTGAGAAGCGGTGTGTTCTTAATGGCCAACTAGGCTTCAGCCTTCGTTTTCGCATTTTTCGCGGCCTTGAGAAGGATTTTTTCCTTCACGTCTCCA
Organism: Candidatus Rifleibacteriota bacterium; assembly: GCA_022704935.1. Classification (GTDB taxonomy): domain Bacteria; phylum Muiribacteriota; class Ozemobacteria; order Ozemobacterales; family Ozemobacteraceae; genus MWAR01. The sequence continues at coordinate 1,486 of JAKJFL010000127.1, read as the reverse complement.
TATTGGCGATTGATGCGATTGGCAATGGTTACCAGGCTGGTCGAATCGGAAAATCTGCCGGCGGCGGGGGGAAATTGACACCTGTACCGGAATCGGTATGATTGAAAGATGCCCATGCCTGTCATGGGCTGTCATTGCTTACTGAGAAAAGGAGATGCTTCGATGAAAGCTTCTTTGCATAAACTTCTTGCGGGAATCCTGGCCGGGGTGCTGATACTGTCTGTCGCTGCGGCATGGGCGGCAAGCGGACTCGATTCCGACCTGAAACTGATCCGTGAAGTCCAGCAGAAAAAAGTGACGCTGCAGTATCTTGCCGATCCGCGTTCGAAGGCTTTTCTGACCGACCTGCTGAAGGATTTTCCCGAAAAGATCCGGAAGAATTTCCGCGCCAATATCACCGGCGCCTACCGGAAACAGCTGCTCGCGAATTACGACGCCAAGATGGCCGAGCTCACCGGCGACATCCTGGCTGGTGTAGCCGACGACACGGCCCGCGAGAAAATAATCGGCGCCGCCGAGACATCGCCGTTCCCACTCGACCTGGCCTATGCCGGTGTCGTCAAGCATATGTCGGATGCCCTTGCGTTCGGTCGTGCCCAGCGCATTGGCTCCTCCGGCCTGATCACGACGCCGGAGACGGTCAGGCTTGCCGACCGGCTCGAAACCCTCGTCGGCCGCTTCCAGAACAGCGCCGCTCTCGATGCCTGGGATGCCGTGAAGGGCTTGTATGGCGATGTTCCGCGCAAGGAGTTCCCGATCTGGTGGTATGACGACGCCCAACACGACGATGTGCCGTACATCACGCACGGCCCGGCGACCGTTTCCGCGCTGGTTCCGCAGAAGCGCAAGCAGTGGACGGTGTTGGTCTTCCTCAACGCCGACAACGACCTCGAAAGCAGCGGCATGAAGGACCTCAACGAGATGGAGCTGGTCGGCTCCGACGAGAATCTCAACATCGTCGTGCAGATCGACCGCCAGAAGGGCGCGAAGGGCGAGACGATCGAAGACGGCAACTGGGTCGGCACCCGCCGGTATGAGGTCGTCCGCGAGCGCACGAAGAAAATCGGCTCGAAGCTCGTCGCGAACCTCGGCGAGCGCGACATGGGCAGCAAGAAAGAACTGGCCGAGTTCCTGACCTGGGGCATCGAGAACTACCCGGCCGAGCGGTTCGTGGCGGTCATCTGGAACCACGGCGCTGGCTGGCTCGGCATCTCCTACGACGACGAGTCCGGCAACAATCTCACCGTGCCCGACATCGTCTGGGCCTGCAACCAGGCAAAGCCCGCCCTCGAAAAGGTGAACCCGAAACACCCCCGGTTCGACATCATCGACTTCGACGCCTGCCTCATGGGAATGATCGAGATCGCTTACGAGCTGAGCGACGTGTGCGACTTCATGATTGCCTCCGAAGAGACCGAGCCAGGCCAGGGTATGCCTTATCAGGACACCCTTCGGCCGCTCAGGGAAACTCCTGGCATCACCCCCC
>JAKJFL010000801.1:0-1585 GCA_022704935.1 Candidatus Rifleibacteriota bacterium | reverse complement strand
AGAATCTCCGTGGCCTCGAAACGAAACGCCGGATCTTCCCGGATCAGTTTCGTCAGGGTTCGCCTCACCCAGAGAACGCCGTCGAAACCGAGATCGTCCCAGTTCCCGAAAGCGCCGTTCTCGGGATGCACGTATCCGTAGGCCGGCAGTCCGGCAGTATCGCGTTTCAGATACGGCGCCTGAACCAACGACTCTTCCACACCTGCGGAGACCTTGCAGAACCGCTCATAGCGGTTGCGAAGCATGATCACATCCAGCTGATACTCGGTGAGGAAATCCTTCACGATCCGCGCTTTGTCCTGAACGAGCTGTGCAAGCCGCGTCCGTTCGGACTCGATCGCATTGTTTCTGCTCGCTGCAACGGCCCGTTCGCCAAGCCGATCGATGAGATACATGCCGGCATACCCGATCGTCAGCAAAGGCAACAACGCTGCCAGGACGAACATCAGCGACAGTTTCGGAGCGATCCTCATCCGGTCTTTTCCATCAGCTGGTCAGGAACCTCTCACAGGGGGGGCATTCACACCGATGCACCCATATCGATTTCATGGTACACTTTTCCCGGTGACCGGACAAGTCGCCATTCTCCCCTCCCAGCCGTGAAGACCGCACGAAAGGTGTTCGATGAACGACCAGAAGCCCCCGGCACCTCCGCCAGACGACATTTACCGGAAGCTCAACATCTTCCGCCCCGTCAGCGATCCGAACGCCCCGAAAAAGCACCCTTGCCCGGACTGCTTTTCCTGCCAGTTCTGCTCGGACGAGCGTTGCGCCATCTGCCTCGCCGGCCAGAACAAACGCTGCTGCCGCGCATGCACGTCCTCCGCGGCCGGGAACAAGCCGGCACCACCGACGAAAGGCGAACCGAAATGACCAGCGGTCACGCATTCTTCGAAACGCCGATCGGCAGATGTGCCGTTGCCTGGAGCAATCGGGGCGTTCAGGCGCTTCAATTGCCCGACGAGACGGACGAGAAAACCCTGGCGGGGCTCAGGAAGCGGGTTCCCGTATCGATGGAGCGCGCGCCATCGAAGGACGCGAAGAAGGCCATCGCGTTCGTCACCGGACTTCTCTCTGGCAGCAAAACGCCGTTCCCCTTTCCGAAGCTCGATCTCGAAGACATTCCTGAATATAATATATATGTTTATAATACACTCCGCTCCGTGCCCGTCGGGACGACCGTCAGCTACGGAGAACTGGCTTCGCGAACGGGAAAGCCCCGCGCAGCCCGGGCGGTGGGCCGAATCGTCGGACTCAACCCAGTCCCGCTTCTCATCCCGTGCCACCGGGTCATCGGCGCCGACGGCCATCTCCACGGATTTTCAGCACCGGGTGGAGTCGTCACGAAACGGCGGATTCTCGACCTCGAGGGGACGCAGGTTCCAAAGACGCCAGCTTTATCCGGCGGGAACACGAAGAACCCCAACAAGGCGTTCACCGACAGGAAACATCCTGTCGGCACGGCGATGGCGGTCCGCTTTCTGAAATCCCGCGATCCGGTCATGAAAGCGCTGATCGAACGCACCGGGCCATGCGGACTCGCCGTTGACGGCATGACGAGCCTCTTCGAGACGCTTCTAGAGGC
>JAKJFL010000126.1:0-7911 GCA_022704935.1 Candidatus Rifleibacteriota bacterium | reverse complement strand
AAGGAATACACGGAATCCGCCCGGTAATGACGATACCGAATGTGAGTACCGCTCGTCGCCTCTCCCTTTCCACGTTCTTCGACCACCCCCCTCGTTGTCCAGCCCGTTCCATTCAGATGATCCTGGCCAAGATCGACGGTCTGATAATCCATGATTTGTCGCCCAAGCCGATCCCGCCGGACGGCATACCGAATCCTCGTCTGCAGTCGGGAAAGGAGGTCGAACTGCTGATGCGTGTACCCGAGGGCATTCCCCAGCAGGCCCGTGACCAGAGACAATGATGGAAACTCCTGGCAAAATCCGAGGTTGTCGACGATCGGCGCTCCGAAACTCATCAATGGAGCATCCAGACGAAGCAACAGGATCTCGATCATCAGATCGACCCTCCGTTGAAGTCTGCCGCCCACTTGGCGAGCTTCTCGAGGGGAAGCGGCGCCTTCAGAACCTTTTTCTGCTCAAGAAGCTCCGTCGGCCCGATGGCGGAGAGATTCCGTTCGTTACCATTGCCGTACATCGCGTCCAGTTCATGCAGATGATTCGATAGCGCTGAATACGTATTAACCAGAAGATCTGGACGTGCAGCAACGGGCTTCAAAAAGGCGTTCGCCAGACTTCGCGGCTGTTGATCGCCCTTTTCGATCATGACCATGGAAGCATACCCATGAGGCGCAGTGGAGCCCAACTTCGCGCCCGGGGAGACCGTCGCGATCAGATGGACGAAGTTTTCGATCACTTTGGAAGCCAGGGTCTTGTCGGCTTTTTCCCAATCGGCTGTCTTGCACCCCTCGAGGTTCGAAATCAGCAACGGCACATCGATCGCGACGTAACCGTAATACAAGCCGCTCGTCAGTTCGACGGAGTTGATATGGGCGCTTCCGAGTGTTTCGCCTGCGAACTCCCGTTGTAGGTCGTCGATGGCCGAGAAATAATCAGACTCCGTTTCTTCCGTATGAACGGTGAAGGCATGAGCCACATGAACGGCAGCGTCACCTCTGGCAAGAAAATCACTCGTCACCATTCTCCCGAAAAGGGCGGCATCGAGCCCGGCAGCCATCCGCATCGCCTCGAGATTCTTCTTCCCTTCTTTGCCGATCAAATCGTTCACAGCCTGCGCCGCCTTTTTGGGGTCTTTCTCACCTTGGCAGACTTGCCTGGCAATCTTCAGCAGATAATCGACTTCGGCGCGCCCCAGAACAGTGAGCTGGTTCGTCATGAGCGACTCGGCAGGTTTGGCCGCTTCGGAAGCGGCTTCCTTGTTCTTTCCTTTGCCACCCTTTCCTTTTTCAGCCGTCTGGGCTTTTTCACTTTTTCCGAGGACGCAAGCCATGATCGCCTGAACGGTGCTGTTCGCAAGTTGCTCTTCCACCCCTTCTTTGCGAAGCGGCTCCATGACGAGTTTTTCGAACGTATACCGCGAACGGATAGACCCTGGCGCCTCAAGACCGCTCAGGGAGCGGTTTCCGGAAAACGTTCGCCAGTGCCGTTTCTGACATTGCGATGAAATGCGCGTTCGAGTGGCGCCACCGAACGGAATTCGTTTCGCGAAACCTGCGTCATCGCGATTGAGCAAGGCAGCGGGATAGGACGTCAGAAAATGAATCTGCAAGAAACGGTTACTCATTGTTTGGTCTCCTTCATCTATTGATTGTTCGACTGTTCCACAACGCGATAATACGAACGGGCGATCTGACGGCGAACGGTTTCCGCATGCGCGAACGAATCAGAAAGCATCAGCCGAACGAGATCGGCCCAATCGAACGGAATTGCTTTCACGGCCAAATAGCGTGATGCCGTCATCATTTCATCATGCAAAGCCTTGTCGGAAGCTCTCAAAAGCCTGACGAAACGCTGTTCGGAATACCCTGCTTCTGCGAGAGCCGAGCCGACGGGACTTCCCGGTCGATGAAGCCCGACCGTATGAGCCATAGCAGATAGAAGGCTGGTCCAGCACCGCTCGGCAAACTCCCTGGCCGGGCCGTCCACAGGAACGAATCCATGTGGTTCGAGAAACATCGCCGACACCCGGAAAAAAGGTCCGCATACCGGATCGTCGATGCGGGCGCGCCGCAAAGACGCCAGATCTCCGGCGTTCATCGCCTCTTCAAAGGTGCGCGCGATCGAATTCACAACCGTTTGGACGTCTCTCGTCGAGGTTTCCTGTTTGCCCGACGGAAGGACACTCATATCTTCCTTCGAAAGCAGTTCACTCATCTTTCTCCTCCGATCGATGGGATGATTGATCGAGATCCGGGAATTGTTTTCTGCAACACGCTGCAAAAAGGCCTTGGGCCTTACTGATGAGCCGATATCGCCGAACTCCGGGCATCGGCGTCGATTCGATGGCCTCATTAAGAATATCTTTTGATATATCTACAATCAGCCGTTGCCAACATCTATCACTTTCTGTAGGTTCGAGATCCGCTTCTGCCCAAAGTTGGTCAAAAAATATTTCATCTATTTTCTGGTCCAGGAGTGAAAGCCAATTTTGCAACGCCTTCCCATATAATCCAAGTGATTTGAGTGGCAAAGTCAATACAGAATCAGATAAGGTAGCGGCCATATCCACGCGTCGTTTTGCGATACCAGCTAGAGATGTACGACCTTCCAATCTTTTCAGGGACCGGACGATTTTCCCCGGTATTGGAATGCTTCTCTGGTGTAGTCCCTTTGTTTTACCTTCACCTCGTGATAAAACAAAAGTGATCAACCAACCCTCTTTTGTATCATCTGGTAATATTTGTTGCGTCATGTTCTGCTTATAAGAACCGCTTAGTATGATATCCTGTAGTAACCGATATGAAAATCCTTCGCCCGACACATTGAGGGCTTTTCCCTCTGCAACATCGATTGGAATCCAAGGGTCGCCGACATTTCCTTTAAGCTCTTTGGCATTCAAACGAGAAACTGAAGTTGATGTTGTATATGCAATAAAACTTTCCGAGTCCAGCCTCAGACGAATTCGGCGACATATTTCGATAAAATATGGGTCACAATCTTCGATCGAGACGGAATTTGTGCCATCCCATGGCAATAGCCAAAGCAAGCAATAACCGTCACGGTGTTTTCGGCCCATTGCAACAATTGAATTCCGCTCTCGCAAGAGAATGTCAACTTCTCTTGTAAAACGCCGGTTCCAATCCAAGTCAGTGCAAAATGAAACACTTGGCCTACTTCCATATCCGCTATTCATACGAGTGATTCCATATTTTCCTCTTCCATAAACGCCATGCATTGTTTGAAGTGATGTGAGTGCATATATCCAATGCTGTGGAAGTGAATATGCAATTCTGGCCGATTTAACATCGTGGTTCTTTGCTGTGGCTAGGATATCTATTACGTCTGGAAACGAATTTTCATCCATAGAGCACAAATTCCCTTCCGGGACTGGCGACTGGAAGAAAGCAGGAAGGGCCAAGTCTTCGACGACGAGACACCAGGGTTCGTCACGGTTTTCGGTCATGCCCCGAAGAAGCGACAGCCACTCATCGGATTTCGACGGGATCGCGGCAAGGCCAGCTTTGTGCATGGCCATTGCGGCGAGCTGAACCAGAAAGGCATGCCATGCATGCGTCTGGTGCGGCTGCAAAGCGAGAAACGCCTCCACGCTGCCCTGGGCCAGGAGGCTCAGAACATCGGGAAGAGAGCACCACCGTTCGGTGCGATCCTGGAGGCGAACGTTCAGCAATGGCTCTGTAAGCAGGTTGAAGCGAGTTTCAGGCATCTATTTCGTCCTCTATTTTTGTCTTGTCGGGATCCGATTTCATGAGTTGTAAGCCCATCCGGTCATACTGGAAACAACGGTCGGCATATTCGAAGCAAAATCCTTCAGGAAGAGGCCGGAAATTCCGCGCTTCGGCATCGAGAGACACATCGGCCACAGCCCATGACGGGATGTTGAGCGTCAAGAGTTCGTTTCCAAACGGGGATCGCATTCCCGTGGGAAATCGTATTATCCGGTCTTGCAATCCCAACCTGGTGGCAATCTCCAATTCTCTTGTCGGAAACAGCGAACCATCCGAACAAAATGGCGCATCCCAGTTCGCGATATTGACATCCGCTTGCCCCCTTCGAGCGAGAGAGATTCCTCGAATTTTCTGGTGGCGAGCCTTCCAGCTTCCCCCCAGGCGTTCGACAACCTCCCTCAACCGCTTCGAATGCGTGGCCTGTTCGACGAGAAATCGATTCATGCGGGGAATCTCGATCGTCGGATGCTGCTCCAAGAGTGACCAGGTAGCTTCGAGAACGCATAAATCCTCGTACACACAGCCGAAACCATGGGGCCCGCGAGCCTCGCCACGGCGATCTATCCATTTTTCCATACGACGATCCCGAGGGACGAGAACAAACGCCTTCGGACTCGTGAAATCGGCGGGACGGTCGGGCCGATCCCGGTGCCGGTGCAGCCTTCCGAAGCGTTGCAGCAGGACATCGACAGGACAAAGATCCGTCAAAAGTACGTCTGCATCGATATCGAGACTTTGCTGGACCGTTTGCGTCGCAACGGCCACACAAGCCCCGCTCGTTCGATTTTTCCCGAAACGTTCTTCCAATGCCCGATCCAGTGTTTCCCGGTCTTCGCGAGCATACCGGGCATGATGGGGAGCCGGTTTCTGCTGACAGGCGAAAAGCATCGAGGCCGTATCGGCCGCACATGCCGCCTGCTCCAACGCGCTTTGAGTCGCAACGCAGTCGCGAACAGTATTCCGGATGACGAGAACCTTCGCACCTTCAGAAGCCAGTTCCAAAGCAAGATCGGCTATCGCCCGAGGGTCCTCGGAGATGGGCTCGGGAAAAACGCCGATCTGCTTTTGCGAAAATTGCTCCACAACCGGCGCTTCCCTGCGACCTCGCGATCGTTCCTGCATCCAGACCATGGGAAACGCCGTCCTGGAAGCGATTTCCGGATCAGGCAAAGACGAAACGTCATCTGAAACCAGAGAGAGATACCGTTCACGCGTTTCCGAGCCCAGGGTCGCCGACATGAGCAATGCATGTCCGCCAGCTCGCAAATGGCGTTTGATAACCGTTTCGAGGAGCCGGTGCATATAGATATCGGAGGCATGGACTTCGTCAACAACGAGAAAATGGCGAAACACCATGAACTGTCGCAGATGGGCATGGGAAATTTTCAACCCACCCATGAGAACCTGGTCTATCGTTCCAACGACGATGCTTCCCGCCAAGAAGCGCTTCGGATGTTCGGCGGCCCACCCATTGAATTTCTTTGCACCGTTCGGGTCGTCATCCCAAAGGACCTCGAAACCGGGTAGACGGCGTCCCTCGGAATCGTCCATCCTCACATATCCCGGAACGGCCAAGACGACGTGTGGCCTTGATGCCTGCTCTGGAAACGCCCGTTCGATGCAGTTTCGCACGCGGTCAAAAATCTGTGTGGCCGCCGTTCTCGTCGGAAGGGCGAAATACATTCCACCGACAACTCCAGCTTTCAACAGCTGCAGAAACCGATGCAAAGCAGCTTCAGTTTTTCCAGCTCCAGTTTCGGCCTCCAGAATCGTAAGGCTTCCGGATGCCGGAACGGGGAGATCGGCAATGGTCTGTTGAGGCGGCCGTGCTTGGAAGCATGAAATCATCTCGAAGCCCGGGTTCGCCGGCAAACAAGAAGCGGAGGAATGGATATCGATGCCGATATATCCGAGAGCGTCTTTTGCCTTTCGACGCGCCATCGTGAGCCGATCTTCACCGGGAATCTCAGAAATAAATGGAAAGAATCGCGTATCGGAAGCGATCCAGTCAGCCAAGGTAACCAAGCCATTGAAGGCATGCTGAAACTCCGGACATGCCGGGAAAACCGGAAGACCAGGCTGAAAAGCTTCGGGAAACCATCTCCGCAATTTGTCCATCAACCCGGCCATTCCCTGGAATGGATCACGTTTTCCCTCCTCTTTCCAAATGTCGCTTCGGAATCCCATTCCGATCGGAATCGGCTGGCCATGGTGCGCAAAGCAGGCACACATGAGGTAAAACGCCGTTTCCGGGCTTCCCCATGTCTCCAGTTCATCGAAGGAAATGGAGTCGCACAGTTTGAATGTCTCATTTCGTCCGTCGTCACAGTTGCATATCGCAAGAAGCTCCCTGACATGGCCAGCCGTCGCTCTTGCTGCGGGATCAGCCTTTCGCTGGAACCCATTATTGAACTTGCCTATGTCATGCAGACCAGCAAATACGCAAAGCCGGGCAACATGTGCAGGGGTGAAATCCGCAAACTCTGCACATGCCGCAAGCATGCCCCGAATGAGAGGAAGCCGGAGCAATGCTTCTACACATGCAGCAACATCACAGCAATGATCGTCGAGGGAGAGACTTTCGATGCCCAGTCCGCCCTCTCTTGCCCGTAACTTACCCCAGAACATGCTCGCCATTATTCCTCATCATTTTCCATCTCTCATGGTTCAAACTTTACAGCTCATTTTCAGATAAACATACCGCCGAAGAAGAACATCTGACCATCAGGCAAATACCTGATATTATATATTTATCAGATGTTCACCGTTTTTTCCGGAACCGTCGACGTCGAGGTGCCCGCCCGCTCCGTCCTCATCCTCAAGGCCGACACCGCCGACTACCCCCACGGGTACAACCGCTACGACCGGATTTATTGAGAGTCTCGCTTACAAAAATTTACATCCATCGTTTCCGGGTGACGTTTACACGAACGGATCTCATGCGGTACGATCTCGACAGGAGAAATAAACGATGAAACGACTTGTGCTGATGCTGACCCTGATGCTCGCTTGTTCGCCTGCCTGGGCGCTGTTCTGCCAGTATTGCGGAAGCGGGATGGCCAACGATGCGAAGTTCTGCCCGAAATGCGGAAAACAGCAGACGGCGCCGCCCTCGGCGTCCCCAGCCCAACCGGCCGCTCCGACGCCAGCGACCGTGGCACCAGCCCCGCACGACGCTGGAAGTGGACCGACGGCGTCCGGATGGCGCAGTCCAGCCGGACCCGACAGCCCCGTGACGCCGGTCACGATCGCCGCGCCGGCGGATCTGCCCGCAGCCCCTTACGAGACGATCAACCGGTACGAATCCCTGCTCACCTCGTCGGCCCCGGCACGGCCGTCGGGAACAGCCGCCGAATACCGGTTCCGCACCTCGTCGGCGCTCCAGCAGATCAGCCCCGAGATCCCGCGCTTCACTCCCGCCATGCTGCGGCTGCACAATTTATATATTTCGAAGTATGACATCCTCGACCGGTATGACAGCGCCTGTTCACGCAGCGTGAGAGGCCCGAACCGGACCGAGGCTGACGCCGAGAAGGAAAAGCTCCTGTTCACGCTCGCCCGAACGAACGAGATGATCTCGTATATGCAGGACCACCTCGCCGATCCGGCGGCCCCCGCCAGGGTCGACGAGATGCAGAAGTCGCTCGACGAAGCGGTGCGAGAGCATCGCGTGACCGCGCCGTATCTGCGGCTCGATGGGTATCGCGTGAAACAGGGCCAGCGACTCTGGGTCATGGATATCGTCGACGAGCGCGTGATGGTGATGGTCCTCGATGATTGCGGCAGCCGCAAACCCCTCGTCGCCTGGCTTTCGCTCGGCGATCTAGAGCGGCGGTCGACCTACCGGCGCCCAGCTTCCTGGGTCGCCCCCGTCCAGCGCGTCGAGAAAGAAGTCGTCATCGTCGGCCACACGTGGTGGTGGCCCGGCTGGCCGCACCCGCGCCATCCCCGGTATCCGTATCCAGACCGCGATCACGACCGCCACGACCGACACGATCGCGACCAGCACCGTCGGCACTGACAGCCAGAGTGGTTTCAGGAACGCATCCGCATTTCATCTGCGCCATCTGCTTCATCAGCGCCCTGGTATGTTGGTTTCGTCATGAGAACCGATCCGCAGATTTCGCAGATTGCACAGATGAAAAGCAGATTATTTTGTTCAATGGAG
>JAKJFL010000125.1:0-7915 GCA_022704935.1 Candidatus Rifleibacteriota bacterium | reverse complement strand
TAGCGGCCAGGCTCGGCCGCTGCCGCCGCGAGATATCCTTCCCGGACGCGGCGATGAAACGCGAGTTCTTCGGATTCAATGCGGTCAGGGGCACCACGACCGGAGGTGCGAACCCGTTCGAGTCCCTTTTCGGGCGGCAGGTCGAACAGAACCGTGGCGTCGGGCAGGAACTCGGAGCCGAGAAACTCGATATGAAGTTTGCGGATCTCGGCGACGTCGATCCCACGCCCGTATCCCTGGTAGGCAAGGCTGCTGTCGAAGTAGCGGTCGCACAGAACGACGCAGCCGCGAGCCTTGGCCGGCGCGATGACTTTTCGCCAGTGCTCGGTGCGCTGGGCAATCATCAGGAAGACTTCCGTCTCGGGTTCCAGGGTGATGCCCGTCTTGTCGAGAAGAATGCTCCGGATGCGGTCGCCGGCGGGAGTGCCGCCCGGTTCACGCGTGAGGATAACGGTGCGTCCGGCGGCCTCGAGATCGGCCGCAAGCCGTTTGATCTGGGTGCTCTTGCCGCTGCCTTCGGGTCCCTCGAACGTGATGAACAGCCCCGGCAATCGGCTCGGGGCAGTTGTTCCAGCGGCAGGCGGATGTTTCATCGGATCAAAGGCGCCTTTTTCAGCCCAGTTCGAAGAACTCGTTGAGCTTCGTGAGGCGGAAGACGTTGAGCACGGCTTCCGTCGGGTTGGCGACGACCATGCGGCCCTGGCTGCGAAGGATTTCCTTCTTGAGGTAGACGAGCATGCCGAGGCCCGAACTGTCGATGTATCCGACGTTGTTCATCTCGATCACGTACGTCCAGAATCCCTCTTCGATCTTCTCGAGAACGACAGCCTTGAGGGTCTTCGCCTGATGGACATCCAGCTCCCCGTCGAGGACGAAGGTCGTGCGCTGATGTGCCGCATCCCGTTGTATGTCTATCTTCACATGGGGCCTCCGGTCGTGAAAAGAGGTTTCAGCAATTTTACCATACGTAAGGTCACCGTACCCGTGGGGGTGTCTGTTGAATATACCACGTCGTCCATGATGTTGCGCATGATATAAACACCGAGCCCCCCGCCCTTGTGTTCATCGAGGTTCGGGAGCGGGATCGAGTCGGGCTTGAACTCGGCATCTTCGTAGATCACGCGGATCAGGTAGAGAATCGGGGAAATCTGGATCGTGATCCCGAATTTTTTCGTCGGATCGTATTTGAACGCATGCTTGATGACGTTCGTACATGCTTCGGTCACGGCGAGCTTGATGTCGTTGAGCAGAACCTCGTCGAGAAGCATCGAATGGGCGCTTGCCTCGAGAAGACGCCGCACCAGGGCAAGGCAACGCGGACTTCCCGACAGCTCGAGATCGACAAGCGTCGTCTTGTCGGGCGCCGAATCTATCAACTTCTCTATATTATATCCGCCGGAAACGGGCACCTTGGGGAAGATCCTTTCCAGGCGCGTCAAATCTTCAGAGCCAACTCCGGTTCTGATAGTATCACGGCCTGCCGGATCGCGTCCACCCGGGCCGCGCGACCGAGTTCGCGATACGTTTTCGCGAGCAGCATCTGGTATTCGCCCGCGTGGGGGTCGAGGAAGACGGCCGTCTCCAGGTGTTTCGCCGCGCGATCCGTCTGGGCAAGGTCTTCGAAGCCGAGGTAGCACCGGGCAACCGCGGCATGGGCGGGGGCCAGGTCGGGATGTTCCCGCGCGATCTTCTCGCAGAGTTTCAGGTTCTGGTTCAGCGTCCGGAGCCGTTCGGCTCCCTTGAGGAACTCGAGCTGCGCCTCCATCAGGCCCCAACGGGACCACGGCGGCGCCTCGTTCATCGACGAAGCCTTGTTCCAGCTCAGGAGGGCGCGGCGCGACCATTCCTCGCGCTGCGTCGAGCGGCGGGCCATGATCGTCTGGGCGACGGCGAGATCGTATGCCGGCCAGGGGTCGATCTGGGACGCCTTGACCTGTTCCTGCACCGTTGCGAGGAATTCCATCAGCAGGTTCTTCCCACCGGCCTCGCTCTCGTGCGACATCATCTCGACGATCCGGCGACGGTACAGGCCGTTGTCCGGAAACAGATTCTTGAGAGAAGTGTAACAGCGCCGCGCATCGCCATAGAACTGGAAGTTCTCGTGGAGCTTCGCCAGGGCATGGAGCTGTGTCGGGTCGGAGCTCTGCCTCACCACCTCCTGGAGATGGTGCGCCGCTTTCTTCACGTCCCCCCGGGCCCGGAAGACCAGTGTCAGGCCTCGCTGGGCCCACGGATCGTCACTGCTGCGGTACAAGGCCTCCTCGAACAGTTCCTGGGCCCGCGCCAGCGCCTCGGTCTGGGAACGGGTTCCCATGCCGAAGATATACTGCGCGAATCCCTCGACCAGCGACGGCACCGGACTGTTTTTGCCCAGCCCCGAAAACTCAGCCTGGAGGTGCTTCATCAGCGAACCGAGCATGTCGCGTTCGAACCGGTCTCCCTTGATCTGGCCACGTTTGAGCCTGAGGAGCGCGATGTGCGTCTCGACATCTCCCGGCTGATCTTTCAGCGCCGAAGCCAGAAGCTCGATCGCGAGCGTCTGCTTTTCCTCGCTCTCGTACACCCGCGCGAGCTGGCGGCTCACCCAGACATCACGCGGATCGGCGGCACGCACTTTCGAGAGCATCTCCGAGGCGCGGCCAAACGCGCCGATGCGGAGGCAGACATCAGCAAGCAGTCGCATCCAGGCGGTTTCGCGCGGCACGAGCTCGAGAGCCCGATCGAGCCGTTCGACCGCGGTGAGCAGGAACCGCTTCTTGATAGCCTCGCGCGCCTGTTGAACGAACTGCTCGCCGTCGGCGCGGGCTTTCTCGATGCGGATAAGCTCGGGCGCCTGGTATGCCCGGGTACAGGTAGGATCGAGGTGAGAAGCGGTTTCAAACGCCTTCTCGGCCTCCTTGAACTTGCCGAGCCGGATCATGGTTTCCCCCAGATCGCACCAGGCATCCGGCGTTGCCTGGCCGGCCTCGATGAACGCTTTCTGCGCCTTCGCGACGCGCACGAACTCGCCCTGGGCCCGGGCGCAGCGGATGACCCCCTCCAGGGCCCAGGCCGTTCCGGGAACGCTTTCGAGAAACCGTTCGTATTCGGCGAGAGCTTTCGCCCTGTCGTTTTCGGCCTCGAGAATCTCGCACAGCATCCGGACGATCCCGGGATGATGCGGACTGCAGCTGCGAGCCCGTTCTAGTTCGCTTTTCGCGCGGCCGGGCCGGCGCCTCTTCTGATAATATTCCGCCAGCGATAGAAACACCTCGCCGTCACGCACGTTCTGCCGGTGGATCCGTTCGAACAGCTCTTCGGCCTTTTCCTCCATTCCCATGTCGCCGTAGAGACGACCCATTTCGAGGAGGACCGGGATTCTCGTCGGGGCCGCCGCCAGCGCCCGCTCGAACTCGAGCATCGCCTGGCCGCGTTCGCCGCTTCCCAGGTATGCCCGGCCCAGACCGAGCCGGAGTTCGAAGTCGTCCGGGAATTTCACCAGAGCGTCCCGGTAATGGCGGATCGCGCCGTCGTGGAACGACTGGGCCATCATCGCCTGGCCGAGCAGATGAAACATTTCACGCGATTCGCCGGTCTGCTTCCGGTAGGCGATCAGATCGGCCTGTGCCGCGATCGCGTCACCGAGACTCAGTTCGATCTCGGCAAGTCTGAGGAGAATCTCGGGCTTGCGGGGAGCCGCCTCCCGCAGTCGCTGGAGCCGTTCAAGCGCCTTCTGACGCCGTCCGGACTCATGGAGGATCCGGGCGGCCTGGAGGTCCGCCTCGATATCGCCGCCGGGGCTCAAGGTCACGACCGTGTCGAGCGCGGCCAGCGCCTCGTCGTGCCGCCCCAGCGTCTCGAGAATTTCGGCCCCGAGCCGGTGGATGCGGGCATCGTTCGGGACGATGGCCTTGGCCGCCCGGAAGGTCGAAAACGCCCGTTCGCCCTTTCCCGAGGCAAGCAGGGCCGCGCCGAGGCGCAGATACGCATCGGGAGAGGTCGGTGACCGTTTCACCTCGGCCGTCAGGGCCTCGAGCTCGGCCGGGGTGACGGCGCCGGGCGCGCGGCCCCGGGGCGCCTGTTGCGGGGCGGATCCGGGCGTTCCTTCGACGGAAGGTCCGAGGGAGGCTCCGCATGAACCACAGAAACGACGATTGGGCTCGTTCGGCTGGGCGCAGGTTGGACAGACCGGCATGTCTTACATCTCCTGTGGCGCTTCGATGCCCAGCAGGTCGAGGCCGAGCGCCAGGGTTCGACGCGTGATGCGGCACAGGGCGAGGCGCGACCTGCGCTGCTGCGGGTCAGGCGCCACGAGCACCGGGCACTGGTCGTAGAAACCAGAGAACGCGGTCGAGAGATCGAAAAGGTAGGTGCACAGCGTGTGGGGGCGCAGATCGGCCTCGACGGAGGCGACGACGTCCGCGAATTCCAGAAGCTTCACGCCGAGCGCCCGCTCGGCGGGCTCGATGAGGACGGGATCGCCGAGGTCCTCGGCATCCGCGATTCCCCCCTTGCGGAAGATCGAGCAGATGCGGGCATGCGCGTATTGAAGATACGGCGCGGTGTTGCCCTGCAGGGCGAGCATGCGATCGAACGAGAATATATAGTCATTGTTACGGTTCTGGCTCAGATCGGCGTATTTGACGGCGCCGATGCCGACCGCCTTCGCGACGCGGCGTTTCTGCTCTTCGGGAAGGTCGGCGTTTTTCTCGCAAACCGTGGCGTAGGCGCGGTCGACGGCTTCGGTGATGAGGTCGGAGAGTTTCACGTTCTCGCCGCTGCGGGTCTTGAGGGGTTTGTTGTCCTCGCCGAGAACGCTTCCGAACGGCACGTGTTCGAAGGAAACGCTCCTGCCGTCCGCTCGTTTCGTCCAGCCGCAGACGGATGCCACGTCGAATACCTGCGCGAAATGCAGCGCCTGGCGGGCATCGGTCACATAGATCACGCGGTCGGCGGCAAGCTCTTTCACCCGATAGATCACCGCCGCCAGGTCGAACGTCTCGTAGTTGTAGCCGCCGTCGGACTTCTGGACGATTACCGGAAGCGGGCTTCCATCCTTCGCCTTGAAATGCTCGAGAAAGACACACTGGGCTCCCTGGGACTCGACGAGGCGCCCGGCCTGTTTCACCGTGTCCACGGCCGCCGCGAGACGATCGCGGTAGAAACTCTCGCCGCACTCGTGCTCCGGCGCCAGCTTGACGCCCAGTTCGGCGTACATGCGATAGACCTCGGCCATCGAGACGCGGGTCACGGTATGCCAGTCGCGGAGAAGCTGTTCATCGCCGTTCTGGAGTTTCACGAGAATGTCGTGGCACGTTGCGGCAGCGGCCGGATCTTCCTTGCAGGCGGCCGTCGCATCGCGATACAGCGTCTCCAGCTTCGCGAGCGTCAGCTCGGATTCGACCGGCGCGCCGCGGCCTTCGATGTCACGCAGGAGGGGCCCGGCCTTCCAGATGACCATGGCGATGGGCAGGCCCCAGTCGCCGAGATGGTTCTGGCGGATCACCTTTTCTCCGCGGGCCTCGAGAACGCGCGAAAGCACGTCTCCGATGATGGTGGATCGGAGATGGCCGACATGCATCTGCTTCGCTATATTTACACTCGAATAATCGACTACGACCGTCTGGGGCCGGTCTTCACGTTTCATTCCCAGATCGGCCAGCTTCGCGGTTTCGGCGAGCACGCGACCGATGACGGAGGTCTTGAGAAAGATATTGACGAAACCCGGCGGCGCGACCTCGACGCGATCGAACCAGTCGGCCTCTGTCCGGAGGATCGCGGCGATCTCCTCGGCGAGTTCGAGCGGCCGTTTCTTCGCGGGTTTCGCCAGACGCATGGCGGTATTCAGGGCGAAATCGCCTTTCGAGCGATCGGGCGGCACCTGGAGATCGAACACGCCGGCCGGGTCGACGCCGTACCGGCGCACCGTTTCCGTCAGTTTCGCTGCGATGAGGGCGGTCAGAGGCTTTTTCACGAACGGTCTCCTGGAACTCGGGCACCCGTGGAGGGTGCCGGGATGGGCGGCGGCTCAGGCCTTGGAGCGCATGATCAGCCACACGCCGATGCTGCCGATGATGAAGTTCGGCAACCAGACGCCCACGAAGGGCGACACGTAACCGCCGGTGGCGAAGGCCTTTCCGGCGGCGAAAAAGACGTAATACAGGAAAATGATGACGACCGACATGCCGATGCCGATACTGGTGCCGGAGCGGCTCGTCTGCGTTCCGAGGGGCGCGCCGAGCAGGACGAATATCAGGCTCGCGAAGGGAATCGAGGTCTTCGTCCAGAACTCGATCCAGTTCTGCTTCAGGGCTTTGCCGGTCAGCCCCTTTCCCTGGAGGTCCTGGATATAGGCGTAGAGTTCGCCCAGGTTCATCCGGCGGGGATCCTTGTTGTCCGGCACGTCGTCTGGGTTCACGTAGTGCGTGTCGATCGGGTAGTCGAGCGTGTCGAAGTAGGTGTAGTGGTAATCCGCGCCGGAACTTCGGAGATCGGAGATGCGGCCGGTCCAGAACACGCATTT
Source organism: Candidatus Rifleibacteriota bacterium (assembly GCA_022704935.1). Lineage (GTDB taxonomy): Bacteria > Muiribacteriota > Ozemobacteria > Ozemobacterales > Ozemobacteraceae > MWAR01. The sequence goes on along the minus strand of JAKJFL010000125.1, from coordinate 1,413 downwards.
GCCGTCGGAGATCCGCGCTTTCGAGGCCTCGATGACCCTTGGGTAATTCTTCGCCTGGCCTTCGTACATGATGACGCCGAACATGTCGCGGGTTTTCTTGTCGAACTCTTGGACGAAGAACTTCCGGCCGGGGCCGGCCTCGAAGAACCGGTTCGCGGCGATTTTCGGAAGCGGCCGTTTGAGCGTGACCTCGCGCCTGAACAGCTTGCTGAACTTGTCGTTCGCGACCGGCACCACCTTCTCGTTGAACAGGAAGGTGACTCCCGTGACGGCGATTCCGGCGACGACGGCCGGCATCGCGATGCGCGTGAAGCTGTACCCGCCCGCTTTCATCGCGATGATCTCGGAATCCGACGAAAGTCGGCCGAACGCGACGAGCGTGCCGAGGAGGATGGCCATGGGGAAGCTGATGACAAGCGTCGGAGGAAGATTGTAGACGAAGAACAGAAAAACGACCGACGGGGGAACGCCCTTCGTGAAGATGAGGTTGATAAGCTCCATCATCAGGTCGATCAGCCAGATCGCGACGAAAAACGCCATTCCGAACAGGAACGGCTGCAGGAGCTCGGCAAAGATGTAGCGATCGATCGTCTTCAGCATGTTTCCTACCGCGTCGGCGGGTGCGTTCGAGCCCTCACTGTACTGTGACGGGCCGGCAATTGCAACAGGAAACTCTTGCTCTGCGTCGGATTTCCTGTCACAATTGGGTGTCGGATATGGGTATCGAAATAGAACGGAAGTTTCTCGTCATCGGCGACTCGTGGCGTGAGGGCGCCCGGGGCTTATTCTATCGTCAAGGCTATCTTTCAACGGAGAAAGAGCGGACCATCCGCGTCAGAATCGCCGGCAGCCAAGGCTTTCTCACCATCAAGGGGGAGTCCGCCGGCGCGGTCAGGGCGGAATACGAGTATGAGATTCCCGTCGCCGACGCCCGGGAGATGCTCGAAAATCTTTGCAGCAGGCCCCTGATCGAGAAGACGCGGTATACCGTCGGGTTCGCCGGCATGAGATGGGAGATCGACGAGTTCGCGGGCGAGAACGAGGGTTTAATAGTTGCAGAAATAGAACTCGCCGACGAGCGGGCGCACATCGACCTCCCGCCCTGGACCGGCCGTGAAGTGACCGGCGACCCGCGCTACTACAACTCCAGCCTGGCCGGGACCCCCTATCGTTCCTGGAGCACCGCCCGGCTCATTTCCTCGCCGGATCACCGGTAAACGCCGCCGTCACGTCGGGCGGCAGGCTCGGACCGAACTCTTTCAGCCTGCGTTCCAGATCATCCCTGGCATTGGATGCGATCGCATAAAATGCGACCGTATCGCTGCCGCAGATGATGTTGTTTTCGATCTTCCACGTCGCCACCTGCGTCCAGGAGGCGGGTATGCCGCCGAACGGTCTGTACCAGTCGGGGGT
>JAKJFL010000124.1:0-7917 GCA_022704935.1 Candidatus Rifleibacteriota bacterium | reverse complement strand
CGACCCGCTTCGACAGCAGGGGAATCGTCTTCCAGCCCGGGTTGAAGATCTCCAGGTCGAAGATCCCGGTGAAGCGCACGCCTTTCTCCTCGACCTTACCGCGGTACAGCGCCGAGCGCAGGAGGTGGTCGAACGGCGCCCGCACGGGGGCCGTCGCCGTCGGTATGCCGAGATCGAGAAGATACCTATAATCACTTTCGGGAAGGATGACCACCTGGTCCGCTGTCTCGACGACTTTCGACAGGTCGGCGAACGGTACCAGAACACGCACTTCATGCGGCTCTGGGCGCGCAATCTGCTCCGCCTGCGCGGAGGCAGGGGCGAAGATCCCGGACAGGCCGATCGTGAGGGCCAGGAGCGCGATCGTCGTGCCCGAAGCGCTCAGACCGCCGGTCGGCGGCTCTTCGGACATGCTCATTCTCTGGCTTGCCGCCATGCCGACTTTCCAGATGACGCCGCCGGCGAGGGTCAGCCACAGGCCGAGGTTTGCCCAGTCGCCGACGATCTGGAACATGTTGTCCCAGGCGGAGACCAGGGCGAGCAGAGCCGCCGCCGCTGCCAGCTTGTGCCACGAGGCGTTCCAGGCCCCTGCTATGAAATACAGGCCCGCGAACAGGCCGAGAACGAAGCCGGCTATCTTCATCGCAAGCAAGATTTCCCAGCGCATGTAGGACGTCGTGACACGCGGGCAGGTCGCATCGGCCACGAGCGCCGGGCCGGATGCCTCGGCCAGGACGAGATCGCGCTCGAGCAGGTAGAAGTTCGGAGTGATGACGAACTTCGTGTCGATCGGAAGGTTCGCGGTGCCCTTCGCTCCGGCGAACGGCGCGCTCACGCCGGGACCCGCGGTCTTCAGGCCCTCATACTCGTCACGCGCGATTTCCGATGCCGACGTGCGGGATTTCTTCCTCGGACTCACGTCATACGAAGGCGCTACGCCGCGTGCGTATTCCTCTTCCTTGCCGCGGCCTTCGATGTCGCTCAGATCGCCCTCGACGGGACCGTGAAACCGGCAGTAGATCTTGCCGCTTCCCGTCAGGTCGCCGGCGCTGTCGTACGAACAGCGGGAGTCGGGCTTGCTGATCCCGCCCTTGAGGTAATTTCCCTTCGTGAGCAGCGGGATGTCGAGCGAGGTCATGAGCGTTTTATTGTCCATATTATACATCTCGACCGACCCCAGGAGAACACGCTGGTTCGCGTAGCACGCCTTGTCGCGGGCCTGCTCGCGTGCCTTGCGGAAGTTCGGAACGGCCAGGGCTGCCAGGATGCCTATGATCATGATGACGATCATCAGCTCGACAAGCCTGAAGCCGGAACCTCCGAAAATCCAGCCGAAGATGGTGCAGACAATACTCCAGAGGCCGCCCGCGAGCCGGAAGAGGAGTTCCCGCGAGATGAACGCCAGGAGGATGAGCAGCGCGAAACCGCCGAGAAAGGCCGCGGCCGGATCGGTGAGGACCATCCAGCCAAGGTCGAAGATTCGCAGGAACCCGCGGAACAGGAATGGTTCGCGCACGCTGATGGTCGACTGGACCGTGCCCTTGAAATCATACAGGGCATACTGGACGGGCGCGTGGAGAGTCCATGAAAAATGCGACACGGGGATGTCGACGAGCGGCGGTTCGAAGGACAGCCTGCCCATCGTCGACATGGCTGGCACCGAGTCCTGGATGAGCAACCGAAGATCGATCTGTTCGGGCCGTCCGAGCGTCCGGCTCATCACCAGCGGCACCTGCACCTTGCTCGTGCTTCGCCCCTCGACGATCTCGATCGCCTCGGAGTTGCGGAACGTGCTCAGCACCTTCGCCCCGCTGGCGAGCTGGAGAGTCATATATTGCTTGTTATTGTTTCGGATGCGAAGCGTCAGCAGGGTCTGGCTGCTCTTGTTCGTCGTGAACGTCGTCTTCACGTCCATCGTGTCGGCGACGACGGTCTGCTGAGGCGTGTCGGCGAACCGCTTGACCGACATCGTGAGCCCGGCGGGCCGCGCGGCGAGCCGGTAGGCAAGGAGGATCGGCCGGCTCGTCTTCAGCCGCAGGGTCTCGGGAAGCTGCTGCGGAGCGAGGGGGTAAACCTGGCTTCCCGTAACCCCTGCCGGCTGAACTTCGACAGAGGTGAGCGCCTGGACGGCGAGCGAGCCCATCTCGCGCTCGACGCCGACCGGGTATACTTCGGGAATCTCGATCTCGCCGGTGGTCTCGTCGATTCGTGACTCGAACGCGACGCTCAGCGTGCACGAGTCTTCGCGGCCCGTCATGAAGTCGATGACGAGGCGTTTCTGGCCTCCATCGCGGAGGATCTGGTAGTTCTGCGGCCGGTCCGCCGTCACGCCCAGCACGTTGACCGTTTCTGGCAGGATCAGCGTGAAGCTGGAAGCGGGGGCCTTGGTGATCGAATACTCGATGTCGATCCGTCCCTGCAGAGCGGTTTCGCCGAGAGTGATCAGCGTTTCGGTGCGGGCGTAGATGAGGGGCCGGGCGGGCTGCTTCGCCGGCTTCTTCGGCTCGACGGCGACCGGAGCAGATGCAGGCTCCGGTGTCGGGGCCTGGACCGGGATGACGTCGGGAATCGCTTCATCGACCTGCCTGGCGAGTCTGCTGCGCCACTGGAGCCTGACATCGGCTTCCGCGCCGAGCCAGCCCGTGACGAAACAACCACGCTCGGGTCGCGACAGGTCGGCTTCGACGGCGTAATCGCGCATGCTGGACTCTTCGATTGCGACGATCGTGTCGGGAATGGCGAGCCGGACGAAGGTCAGCGGAATCCGCGGCATCGAAAACTCGAGGCGCGACAGGTCGTCGACCTTTTCGATCGGAACCCGCACCTGCAGTGTGCAGCGGTGTCGGCCGACGCCCTTCAGGGGAACCGAATACGTCGTCGTGGTCCAGTGTTCCTGTTTCAGCACCTCGCCGGCGAGCGGCGAGTGTCTGAAACCGATGTCGACGAGACCTCTCGTGTTCTTTCCGAACCGAAGAATCCGTTCGTCGGATGGTTCCCATTTCGGGGTCAGGCTGACCGGCATCCCGTCGATCGCCGCCGAGGCGATGGCCAGCGGCCCCCGCAGGAGCTGGACGTCGTGCCAGTCGTCGGAAAAGCTCTCGAGCACGAACTCGACGTTCAGATCCGCGAACGAACCGTCGAGTTTCCCCTCGATCCGTGCCGAGGCGAACCGCATCAGCCGGGGAGGGATTTCCGCTATGGGCGTGACCGCCGAAGCCAGCCAGGCTTCCTTGGCGGCGCGCATCTTCTCATACTCCGTCACCGGCACGATCAGATATTTCGAGGCCCGGTTCTCGAGCATGTCCCCGAGGTCCTTGTAAGGCATAAGCGTGCGGACGGTCCGCACTGTCGGAGTGTGCGTCTGGTCGCTCTGCGCATGAACCACGGATGCGAAGAACGCCAACACGATGGTGAATAGCAAAACGTATGCTATTGAACGATCGGCATTCAATCGACGGCTACCTGGCTTCGGGGTCCTCATCTTCCAGTCCTCCATTGGCGAATGTCAGGGTTGCCCCCGGTTCGCTGATGTGCAGATTTTCCGACAAGCTGTCGGGGGCCGTGCCCGGCCTTTTCGGACATCGGCGACACCCCAGAAGTGTACCGCTCAACGGGTACACATGCAACTTCCCCGGATGCGGGGTCGGAGGAAAAGACGAGGTCGGGCTGATCACGGTGTCGATCGCCGTCTCTGGCGTCGGCTGAGTCCGGACTGGCGTCAGGGCCGGGCGGCAACCTCTGAAACGGTTTCCACGCCCGAAAGGTCACATGTTGCGTCTCCGTTCCGGCTGTTGTCGGGAACGGCGGTTTCGACCGTCGCCTCCGCATCGTCATCCTCCGGAGGCTGGGAGGCTGGTTCCTCGTCCGGCACGAAGACAGGCTCCACGACGAGGGAGTTCCGCCGCTTGTGGATCTCGGAGTCGTAGTGCTGCTTGATCGTTTTCCAGTCCGCAAAGGACAGGAGATCCTGGATCAGGTTGAGGACGCGGCGATTGTCATACAGGTTGAAGACCGGATACTCGACGAGGACCAGGTCGGCGACCCCGCCGGTCTCGCGCAGCCTGCGGGCCCAGCTTTCCCTGAAATGCGCTTCGGAGTCGCAGCAGTTGAGCATGATGATACGGTATGAGTTCGGAAACGACGTTTCGTCGAGATCTTCGCTCGAAGCCTTGAAATATTTATATGGCTTGGTATGTCTGTCCTCGATCATTTCCCCGTTGCCGCTCCGGAAAATGTCGTCACGATCGGAAAAAGCCATGCCGCCGCCATACCGTGCGTGGCCGCTGTAGATGATCACGTCGACGCTCGGGTCTTCGAGCGCTGACTTGAAGAGCATCTTCGCGTTCGGCGACACCTGGGTGATGACGCCGATCTCGATGCGGGCCTTGCGGCCGCGGTAATACACGTGCTTGCCGTTGAGCGTCTCGAATGCCGGAAAAGTCGCTTCGACCGCTTCCCGGGGGTGGTCCCAGCCCCAGAACACGGCGATCCGGAGGATGTTGTCCCCGAACATGTTCTCATACCAGGGGCGGCCGGGAAAGACCGTGTTCTGATGCCTGCGGGGCGGATCTTTCGCAGGGGCGTGCTCGTCACGTGCCGCGACTTTCTTTTTCTTCACGACGCGCGCCGCCGCCGTCTTCGTTTTCTTTTTCGCGGACGGCGACTTCGCCTTCGTGGTCGCCCCCATCAGCATGATGACGACGCAGACGGAACAGATGGCGATGAAAAAGCGTGCGATATATGAGGTGCGGTGTGACGTCATAGGCTCATTCCAGCCGATGTATCGGCAGGAAACGCGGAAAACCTGAGGTTCGGGCCGGCGCCCGGGTCAGACCGTGTCGTTCGGCCTCGCGGCCTCGCCGGAGCCGCCCTCGATCGGGAGGTCCCGGTCGATCTTGAAGCCGGCGGTCACCTGACGGAGTTCCTCGATGACGCCGTACAGGTCGCGGGCGACGGCTTCGATCGACTCGGCGTCGTGCTTCTTCTTCTGAAGTTGTTCGTTGAGCCGGTTGCCGGCCGTCACGAGCCGCGAGATCACCTCCCGGTCCTTGGCGACCATGCGTCTCAGCGATTCGCTCATAGTGTTGAACGCGTCCTGCAGGTCGGCCAGCTCGTCACCGTGCCGCAGCTTGACGCTCTGCGTCAGGTCGCCGGAGGCGATGGCCTTGGCCGAACGTTCGAGCCGGTAGACCGGCCCGGCGATCTTGTGCGAGACGAAGACGGAAAGCGTCGCGATGGCCACGCCGAACACGGCCACCCATTGGAGCAGGGTCCGGTTGACGCCGTCGAAGATCTCGGCAAGCCGGTCGATCGTCAGATCGGGCGTCATGATGATCCGGTTCCACGACGTGTAATAGATGATCCAGCCGACGCCGAAGGCCACCAGCAGCATCGTCGAAACGATTATTCCCATGTAGCGGAGCTGCAGACCGGACTTGATCAGGTATGTGCGCCTTCGATGCTTGCTCATTGGTCCTCCGTCGTGTGCGGCCGGGTCCGGTCAGGAGCCCGTGTCGAGGTCGGCCGGCTGCTTCGCGGTCGGCCGGTGAATCGTGCAGAGCACTTCGCCCTGGGGCCCGAAAATGAACTTCCCTTTTTCGGGGCAGGTCTGAACCTCGCTCAGAAAGCCGGTCGCCTTCAGGTGATCGATGTCGATCGCCTTGCCGGCCTGGACGATGCTCCGGGTGTTGTTGGAATCGTAATTGGCGACCGCCACTTCGATCTTGCGGCGGATCTCCTTGCAGGAAATCCTGTAAATGCCCGACTTCATGCGGAAAAACTGGGGAAAGAAAAAGGCGAGAACGAGAAACAGCGTGACGAGTGCCATGGCCATGGCATACAGTCCGAGGCTGCCCCGGCGTGAATCCGGCAGGGGGGTGCCACCGATCGTCCGATCCAATGCTGGTGTCCTCCTCATCCCGAGAGTGCGGGAATGTGCAAACGTACCACGGCGGTCGCCCTCTGTCAATGCAGCCTTCAGGCTTCCGGATTGCCGCGTAGATGCGTGATGATCGCCGCGAACGTCGGGGGAACCGGCTGTTCCCATGTCATCTGTTTTCCCGTGACCGGGTGCGACATCGAAAGTTTCGCGCTGTGAAGGTAGTGGACGGCTTTTCCCTCGATCCGGCGGCCACCATACAAAACGTCGCCGAGAAGAGGATGCCCGAGGAAGGCCATGTGGACGCGGATCTGGTGGGTGCGTCCCGTCTCGATGCGGACGCGCACGAGAGTGGCCCCGCGCAGGCGTTCGACGACGTCGAACACGCTGACCGCCATCCGGCCACGCTCGCCGTAGGTGGCTTTCATGCGTTTGCGGTGGAGCCTGTCGCGCTCGATGGCGACCTCGATCCGGCCGCGCTCATCCTGGATGCGCCCCTGGACCAGTGCCAGGTATTCCTTGGTCACAGCCCTGCCGGCGAACGCCTTCGTGAGCTTGCGGTGCGTCTTCTCGGTTTTCGCGAGCACCATCAGCCCGCTCGTGGCCTTGTCGAGACGATGGACGACGCCGGGGCGCAGCGGAGCGCCGACGGAACTCAGCGACATGCGGCTCAGAAGGGCGGAAACGACGCTTTCGGCTTCGTGGCCCGCGCCGGGGTGGACGACGAGGCCGGCCGGCTTGTCGATAACGATCAGGTGCTTGTCCTCGTAGACGATGACGAGGTGGTCGTCCTCGAACACGATCGGGAATCGGAGCGGCGTGGCCGCGATCGTCTCCGGTGCCGCCGCTTCCGGCAGATCTATGCGGATGGATTCGCCGCCTTTCATTTTCTGGCTGGGCTTCGCCGGCCTGCCGTCGACCGTGACGGCCCCGCTCTTGATCAGGTTCTGCAGAATCGTTCGGGAAAGGTCGCCCGCCTTGGCGGCCAGCGCCGCGTCGAGCCGTTCGCCTTTAAGATCAGAGGCGAGAGTGAATTCGAGAATCGGGGTCATGTCGTGTTCGCTCCATTCGTACCGGAAAGGCCGCCCGGCGCGGTTGGCGGTGCACGGTGCGAGCAGATGAAGAGCCAGAGGAAACCTGCTGCTGCGGCGCCGAGACCGACCAGTTGGGATATCGACAGATGCAGCGGGGTGAAAAAGCCGCCCCGGTCATCGTCGCGAAGAAATTCTATCATGAATCGGAACAGGCCGTACGAGGTCATATATCCGCCCCAGATTGTGCCCGCGGGCGGCTGTCCGGTTGACGCCCGCTTCGTCAGCAGAAGATGCGTCGTCACCAGCGCCGCAAAGAGAAACGCGGCCTCGTACAGCTGGGTCGGATGCCTGGCCAGCGAATCGCCGGCGGTCGCGAACCTACATCCCCAGGGAACCTCCGTCGGCGCGCCGTAACAACACCCGTTGACGAAACAGCCGAGCCGGCCGACGGTATGTCCGAGGGCCAGGCATGGGGCGATGAGATCACCGAGAATTCTAAGGCTGATGCGGTGGTAGAGGCCGAACAGGACCACCGCCGCAGCGGTCGCGAGAAATCCGCCGTAGAACACGAGACCGCCGCGCGTGAGAGCGAACCAGGACCAGATGTTCTCGAATTGGTGCGGATACAGGATGATGTACAGGACCCTAGAACCGAACATCGCGGAGAACATGAACACGATCGCGAGATCGATGATGCGTTCCGGCGTGATGCCGAGTTTTTTCCCGTGAAAGATGCCGAGCCCGATCCCCCCGGCGAATGCCAGCGCAAGCAGAATGCCGTAGGGATGAATCTGGAAGCCGAACATGCTCACGGATTCATTCTTTGGGCACGTTCCCGGCGGAATCCGGCGGTGTCGGCCCGATCTCATCGGAGGTTGGCGAGTTCGGCTTGGTCTCGACGGCGACACCCGACGGAATGATGAGCATGTCCGTTCTCTGCCGCAGAAGTGCGATTCCGGCGGCGGCGCAGAGGGCGATGACGATGCCGAGCACTTGCGATAGCGT
>JAKJFL010000800.1:0-1591 GCA_022704935.1 Candidatus Rifleibacteriota bacterium | reverse complement strand
TAATCGTACACATCGTTCAGAAAGACAGTTCCCCGGAGTTTCTTCGTGCGACTCCCCTGAAGAAGAATTTCTGTGATGCGGCCGGCGGCGTCGACTTTCGCGGGCTCCCACCGGAGAAAGATACGCTCGGTCCCCGCTGAATAGGTCATCGAGAGAAAGTCGGCAATTTCTCCCAGGGTGAAATCCCTGATCCAGTTGAAGGCCGGGCTGTGGAAGCAGTTTTCCGAGCCTTTGGGATCGAGCTTGTCGTCGAGCGCCACGTGGTTGGGGTCGTCGATGCCGAAAACATCCTTCATACTCGACACTTTGCCACCGCAGGTGTGCTGCATCCTGGCGTTGATCGGCTTTCCCGCGTGGACCATGAGTTCGTTGGCCGTCAGCTTCGTGGCGAGCGCAACCAGCTCCCGGGCATGGGCTTCACCTGTGAACGGCGCGCAGTGGGAGGCGTCGCACAGGTCGAACGAATCAGTCGCGTGCCGGTTTTCCAGGAGCTTGCGGACGACCTGGGAACGGGCCGCGATGACCGCCGCCTTGATCGCCTCGGGTTCGGAAGACGGCGTGAGGTCTGATACGATCGATGTCAGGTATCTTCCGAGGGAAACGCGGTGAATGAAGGAAAGCGTTTTTTCGTGGCAGGTGATGCCGATCGGTCCGGCGAGGATGATCGGCGGACGGTTCGACGTTTCCACGAGCAGGGTGGCGCCTCCATCGAGATCGCATCGCGTGTAGCCTTCGGCCAGCTCCTTGCCGGATGATGTATTGACCGTGATTCCCTTGCCCGTCAGAAGAATGGTGATGTCCTCACCCTCGGGAATCGGCTCGACGAGCTCTTCGGACAAAATCGGTTCGGAGCCGCTCGCGACGGGGCGCGGAAGAAGCCGCATCTTCCAGTCGCCCAGCATCGCCTGGATGCGGAGGGTGGTCATATCACGCCGCTCGAAGAGCCCTATGCTCAGATACGTATCGTCGGTGGGGGGATTGTCCGCGGAGAAGACGGCTTTCGGTGCGCTTGCGTTCGACGTCTGTGCGAACCCGGTGAACGCTGCTCCTCCGGCGAAACTCGCCAGAATCGAGAGACCGATAATGGTATATCTATAATTATATAACGCTCTGATCATGAACGCCGTTCCTGAAGGATTTCTATGAAGCTCTCGACGCGCAGACGGGTTCGGGCATCGCAGGGGCCCGGGGCATCGCCTTCGATCGTGAGAATCGGGATGCCGAGCTTCCGTCGCAGCAGGATATCATGGATCTGCCTGTGGCAGAAAGCCTGCGTGTAATGAATCAACCCGTCGATCCGCCTGCGTGCCGTTTCGGCGGCGATATCCTCCATCCGCGGCAGGGCGCCGTACGGATAGGTGAACTCGAGATACCGCGTGGCGAGATCGGTTGCTGGGCCCATCAGGGCGAACTGGCGGGGAATTTCGTTGAAGACGATTCTCGCGCCGAGCTTCTCGGCGAAAGCGAGCAGGTCGGATTGGATGGGCGGCACGCCGAGCACGCCGAGCCGAGGTCCGGCGGGAAGCGGAGAGCGGCGCTTAGCCTGGTTCAGAAACGTTTCGAGTCGCATCGCGAAGAGTGCCGGGTCTCC
>JAKJFL010000799.1:0-1596 GCA_022704935.1 Candidatus Rifleibacteriota bacterium | reverse complement strand
CCGGCACCGCGGTGACCTGGCTGACGCAGCCTGGCGCGGTCCCGCTCGTTCAGAACGACCTGGTCTGGAAAACACTGCCCTGGAATTTCGAGACGGCGCTCTGGGCTGAAACCGTGCAGTGGGACCTGGTCATCTGTCTGGACAAGGAGGAAGGGCCGACCGCCCTCGCCACGCGTGTTCCGGCGGCCGTCCGGCACGGCTACGGGCGGAACGCGAACGGCCTTCTGGCGCCGCTCTCGAGCGCGAGCGGGAATCTGTTCCTGCTCGGCATCGACGACGAGGAGAAGTTCCGCCGCAACACCCTCACGTATCCCCGGCTGATCGCCGACGCCTGTGAACTCGACTGGGGCCCCAACCCCTACGTTCTGCCTCTCACCGATGCCGAGCGCGAATGGGCCGACGGCGCCGCAGGGCTGTTCGGCGGGAAACGCGCGGTCGGCCTGCATCTCGGCTCCGGCGAGGGCTTCGCCGGAAAGTGCTGGCCTCTCGACCGGTATGCGGCCCTTGCGCGCCGGCTTCTCGACGCGGGCGCCGTGCCGGTCTTTCTCGGCGGTCGACGGGAGGCCGCGATGTATGAGGAAGCCCGCACGATCGCCCCGGCCGGCTCGGTGTTTCCCGGCTGCGAGTTCAGCCTGCGGGAGTTCGCCGCCCTCACCTCGAAACTCCGCGTCATGGTGTCCGGAGACTCTCTTGCCATGCACATCGCCATCGGGACGGGCGTCCACTCGGTCGCGCTGTTCGGCTCGACGACCGAGCGGGAGATCGAATACTACGGCCGCGGCGAGTCGGTCGTCGGGCGGGTTCCCTGCGCACCCTGCTTCAGGCGCCGCTGCCCGACCCACGAGGAGTGCATGAAGGAGATCCCCGTCGACGCGGTGTTCGATGCCGTGATGCGGGGCCTGAACCCGAAAGGACGATCGGCATGAGCATCGGCGCATTGCGCGGCCGCAGACTTCTGGTCCTGCTTCCCACCTACAACGAAGCCGGGAACCTTCCCCGGCTGATCGACGAACTGCTGGCGCTCGACCCTGCCGTCGACGTGCTGGTCATGGACGACCAGTCGCCCGACGGCACGGGGAAGATGGCGCAGGAGCTGGCCGCGAAGAATTCCAGGATCCATGCGGTTCTGCGCCCGCCGCCGCGCGGCCGGGGCCTCGCCGGGCGGGATGGATTCACCTGGTTCCAGCGGCACCCCGAGTATGACATTCTCGTCGAGATGGACGCGGATCTTTCGCATCAACCGAGGTTCATTCCGTCGATGGTGGCGGCTCTCGACCACGCCGACGCCGTGACAGGCTCGCGATTCGTCCCGGGCGGCTGCGAAACCGGCCGCACGATCGGGCGGCAGATCACTTCGCTGCTGGCGAACTCGTATCTCCGGTTCGTCTTCCGGACCCGCGTGCGGGACTGCACCTCCGGCTTCAGGGCGTTCACGCAACGCGCGTTCGCGGGTATGGATTTCACACGCTATAGATCCGTCGGGCCCACGATCGTCACCGAGTTGCTGTATGACCTTCAGCGAAGGGGGAGGCGCATCGCCGAGGTTCCGATCCGGTTCGAGGACCGTGTCTGGGGCGAGTCGAAACTATCGCCGGC
>JAKJFL010000798.1:0-1596 GCA_022704935.1 Candidatus Rifleibacteriota bacterium | reverse complement strand
CATCGCGGCGTAGATGTGGCCCATGTATTCGGGCTTCGATGAAATCTTCGTGTCCATGATCGCTTTTTCGAGCAGGCCGAGCAGAGGGCCGACGGCGTCGTCCCGGCGTGCGACGAGCTCGCGGACGGCATCCGTCGGAAACCGTTCGTTCGCCGTGAGGAGGGCTTCGATCTGGGCGTCCAGCGCGGTCTGCATCATCGTGCGGGCGGCTCCAGGTGCGTCTTGCCACCCATGTATGGGCGCAGGACCTCGGGAATGCAGACCCTTCCGCCTTCGTCCTGGAAGTTTTCCATGATCGCGACCCAGGTGCGTCCGACGGCGAGGCCGGAGCCGTTCAGGGTGTGTACGAAGCCCGTTTTGGCGCCCTTTCCCTCGCCCTTGAACCGGATATTGGCCCGGCGCGCCTGGAAATCCTCGAAGTTGCTGCACGAGCTGATCTCGCGGTAGCAGTTCTGCGACGGCAGCCAGACTTCGATGTCATAGGTTTTCGCAGACGAGAAGCCCACGTCGCCCGACGAAAGCGTGACGATGCGGTAGGCCAGGCCAAGCCGCTTGAGCACTTCCTCGGCGTTGGCGAGCAGGGACTCTAGTTCCTCGTAGGACTTGTCGGGATGCGCGTATTTTACGAGCTCGACCTTGTCGAACTGGTGCTGGCGGATCAAGCCGCGCGTGTCCTTCCCGTAGCTGCCCGCCTCGCTTCGGAAGCAGGGGGTGTAAGCCGTCATCTTCATCGTCAGCGCCGACTCGGGCAGGATTTCCCCGGCGTAGAGATTCGTGACGGGCACCTCGGCGGTGGGAATAAGATAGTAGTCGGTATTCTGCAGCTTGAACAGGTCGGCCTCGAACTTCGGCAACTGGCCGGTTCCCCGCATCGCGTTCGAGTTCACCATATAGGGCGTCCAGACCTCGCGGTATCCGTGCTCGCCCGTATGCAGGTCGAGCATGAAGGTGGTCAGCGCGCGTTCCAGACGGGCGCCGTCGCCCATCAGGACCGTGAACCTGGCCCCGGCGATCTTCGAGGCGCGATCGAAATCGACGATGCCGAGCGTCGTCGCGACGTCGACGTGATCTTTCGGCTGGAAGCCGAATTTCGGTGCTTCACCGATCCGTCGTGTCTCGACGTTCTCCTCATCGCCGCCGCCGGCGGGAACCCCGGCGTTCAGGATGTTCGGAAGGGTCATCAAAATCTCGTCGAGCTTGCCGTCGACCTCGGCGACCTTCTCGTCGAGGCTCTTGATGCGGTCGGAGACGGATTTCATTTCGGCCAATATATCATCGGCCGGCTCCTTCGCCTGTTTGCGTTTCGCGATCTCCATCGACGCCTGGTTGCGCTTCGCCTTGAGCTGCTCCACCTCGAACACGAGATTTCGTCGCTCGGCATCAAGGGATTCGAGGGGAGCCAGCTTCGGGAACGAGATCGACATCGCGTGCGGGACGAGGGCGTCGATCGCCGCTTTCGAACGTTTCGGTTCCACGCCTGCCTTCTTCAATAGGTCGACGACGGCTGGGTCGGAAAAATCGACGTCGCACCGTCGGATCATGTTGACCTTGAGGCTGTCGGGGTTCGTGCGGATCCACTTGATGTCTAGCATGCTC
>JAKJFL010000797.1:0-1597 GCA_022704935.1 Candidatus Rifleibacteriota bacterium | reverse complement strand
GAAACGACAGCAGTATGGATGATAATGGCTTAAAGCCTCCGATAGATTTAAAGTCGCTCATCTCGAACTTGACGATCCGCACCAAGCTCATCTCGATCATTTCGCTCATCCTCATACTGGCCCTCTCGGGAATGATCATGCTCGCAACCAGGTTTTTCAAAGCGGACAACGAAATCCGCGCGAACGAGCTGAACCACAAAATAGCGGAAATTACTTCCCTGAACATACAGACCGATTTCGCGGCCCTCGTCGAAAAGCTCAACCTGATGGGAAACACGATGATCCAGAATTTCCCGCAGAAGGGGATTTTTACCGACCTGTTCTTCGCCAATGACAGGAACATGCTGTATGTGGGAATCTGCGTGCCGGCCGGGAACGCATACCGGGCGGAAAATTTCATTTTCAGCAAGAACGCCTTCACGGAGAACCGGCTCTCGGACATGCCCCGCGTCATCGCGGCGTCCTCCGAGGCGTTCGGAAGGGCCTTCAGCGGCGAGGCCTACATCCAGAACGTTTCGAAAAGCTTCTGGGTGCCGGCGATTGTCATGGCGCTCCCGTTTCAGAAGAATGCTGACGGCTCGGTCGCATCGGTGGTGTTCGGCTACCTGAAGCTGGACAAGTTTTTACAGGCGTTCCAGACCAGGGACATCTTCGAGACCTTCATGGTCAACAGCGGGGGCGATATCATAGCCCACCCGGACAGCAAGGTTGTCCTCTCCCACGGCAACTTCATCAACCTGCCGATCGTGGAGGAAATGCTCAAAAGCAAGCTGGACAACGGGCAGAAGCGGTACCGGGATGCCGCCGGCGCCTACCAGCTCGGCTCCTTCAAGAAGATCGGCATCGGCGGACTCGGGGTCATCTCGACCGTGAGCGAGGAAAAGGCCTTCAAGGCCGTGTACCAGATCCGGAAGCGTAACCTCCTGATCATGATTATCGTGCTCACGCTCGCCGTGCTGATCGTCTATTTCTTCAGCAAGACGATCACGACGCCCATCATCCGGCTCTTCAGCGCC
This sequence comes from Candidatus Rifleibacteriota bacterium, assembly GCA_022704935.1. Taxonomy (GTDB): domain Bacteria; phylum Muiribacteriota; class Ozemobacteria; order Ozemobacterales; family Ozemobacteraceae; genus MWAR01. Next base: position 581 of record JAKJFL010000797.1, on the reverse strand, counting down.
ACCAAGGAGATCGAGAAGGGGAACTTCCGGGTGGACATCGCGCCCACCTCGGGCGACGAGATCGGCCAGCTGACCAGGTCCTTCGTGTCCATGGGGCGCGGCCTCGAGGAGCGGGAGAAGCTCAAGGAGACGTTCGGCAAGTTCGTGAACAAGGAGATAGCCGAGCTGGTCCTCAAGGGGGACATCAAGCTCGGCGGCGAGCGCAAATCGGCGACCATATTCTTCTCCGACATCCGCGACTTCACCGCGATCTCGGAGAAGCTTGAGCCGGAAGAGGTGGTCGAGTTTCTCAACGAGTACATGACGCGCATGGTGGGCTGCGTCAACGCGACGAGCGGCGTCGTGGACAAATTCATCGGCGACGCGATAATGGCCGTGTGGGGCGCGCCGGTCTCGTACGGCAACGACACCGAACACGCCATCGACGGGGCGCTCATGATGAGGAAACAGCTGGCCGAGTTCAACCAGGGCCGCGGCGGCATTAAAAAGCCCCTCATCCGCATCGGCTGCGGCATCAACACCGGTCCCGTCCTGGCCGGCCAGATCGGGTCGGAAGAGCGGATGGAGTACACGGTCATCGG
>JAKJFL010000123.1:0-7957 GCA_022704935.1 Candidatus Rifleibacteriota bacterium | reverse complement strand
ACACGCACCTGGTGTATGCGGGCGACCGCAGCGGCGAGTTCGAGATGCGCATCGCCGGGAAGAGCTACCTCGAGATCATGGCGGCGGGCGGCGGCATCATGAACACCGTCGAGACCGTCCGCCGGATCGACGAGGAGGAGCTGTTCGAGGAGGCCTCCGAACGTCTCATGGAGGCGATCGAGTGGGGCGCCACGACGGTCGAGATCAAGAGCGGGTATGGTCTCGATCTCGAAACCGAGATCAAGATGCTCAACGTCGTGAAGATGCTCCAGGCCGAGTTCCCGATTCGCATCGTTCCGACATTCATGGGGGCTCACGCCATTCCGCCGGAGTTCAAGAAGAACCCGGACAAGTTCGTCGACCTGATCTGCCGCGAGTGGATTCCGCAGGTGGCCAAATATCAGTTGGCCGAGTTCAACGACGTGTTCTGCGAGAAAAAGGCGTTCGACGTCGAGCAGACCAGGCGCATTCTCATGACAGGCCTCGAATACGGGCTCAAACCCAAGATCCATGCCGATGAGATCACCGTCATGGGTGGCGTCGATCTCGCCGTCGAAGTCGGGGCGGTCAGCGCCGACCATCTGATCTGCACCGAACGGAAGGGAATCAATAAACTCGCCGGATCGGGCGTCATTCCGACCCTCCTGCCGGGCACCTCCACCTATCTCATGGAACCGCATCATGCGAATGCCCGCGCGATGATAGAGGCCGGTCTTCCCGTCGCGATCGCCTCCGATCACAACCCCGGCAGTTGTCAGTTCCTCGGCGCCGGGTTGATCCAGACGCTTGCAATGCTTCAGTTGCGCATGACGGCGGGGGAAGCCCTCATCGCCGGAACGCTGCATGCGGCGCATGCGCTCGATCTCGGGGACGATACGGGGGCGATCGAGATCGGACGCCGCATGGACCTCGCGCTGATCGTCGCCGATTCCTGGAAATCGATAGGCTACAGGGCTGGTCAGAACCAGATTCATACAGTTATAGCTAACGGTATCGTCGTCATGACGCCCGATGGCTTTGAGCTGGAGTGATGGCATCATGCTGATCTGCGAGGTATGTCCATGATCATCGTGATGGCCCCCTGGGCTACATCCGATCACGCCCATAAAATACTCGACCATGTAAAAACGCTCGGTCTCGACGCTCATCAGCTCCAGGACGAATACCGCACGATCATCGCCGTCATGGGTGACGAACAGCCCGCGATCGATGCGGCGTTCGAGACCTGGGCCGGGGTCGAGCGGGTCATGCCCGTCAGACAGCCGTTCCAACTCGCCTCCCGCGAGTTCAAGCCGGAAAACTCGTTCGTCCGTGTCGGCGGCGATGTCGTGTTCGGCGGCGACGAGGTGCACATCATCGCCGGGCCCTGTGCGATCGAGGATGAAAAGACCGCTTTTGCGATCGCCGAGACCGTCAAAGCCCATGGCTGCAAGCTGTTCCGGGGTGGGGCTTTCAAGCCTCGCACCTCGCCATATGCGTTTCAGGGGCTTGGTGAAGAAGGACTGCGCATCCTGAGCCGTGTTCGTGAACAAACGGGCCTCAAGATCGTCACGGAAATCCTTGATCCTCATGATGCCGAACTCATCGCGGAGCATGCGGACATGCTGCAGGTGGGAACCCGGAACATGGCGAATTTCAGCCTGCTGAAAACTCTGGGTGCGATTCGCAAACCCGTTCTGCTCAAACGCGGCATGAGCGCGACGATCAAGGAATTCCTGATGGCCGCTGAATATATTCTGGCGAATGGGAACCCGAACGTCGTGCTGTGCGAACGAGGAATCAGGACGTTCGAAAACTACACCCGGTTCAATCTCGACATCAGTGCCGTGCCTGCAATCAAGCGGCTTTCGCATCTGCCGATCATCATCGATCCGAGCCACGCTACGGGCCAGTGGCGCCTCGTCGAGCCCGTGGCCCTCGCGGGAATCGCGGCCGGTGCCGACGGTGTGATGATCGAAGTGCATACCGATCCCCAGCATGCCCTGAGCGACGGAAGCCAGGCGCTCAAGCCGGAACGCCTCCCGGGGCTGATCGAGAAACTTTGCGGCATCAGCGGTGTTCTCGGCCGGCGCGCCTCCTTCGGCTGACGGGAGGCGAACGAGGTGGCCATGTTGCGGCCGGACGACACCACGGAGGCGGGGAGCAGAAGATTCCGCTTTCTGGAAGCCGGAATCGCGGCCTTGTTTTTCGGAGTCTTCACGGTCCTTCTCCTGTCCGGCTCGCTTGACGGTCTCGAAAACCGCACCCTCGACTGGAGATACCGCACTCGGCCGTTGCAGGAACCGAAGGCAAAGATCGCCCTGGTTCTCATCACGGAAGACTGCCTGCCACGGCTGGGAAGCTGGCCGCTGTCGAGATCGTTCTATGCGACGGCCATCGACCGCCTCGCTTCCGCCGGAGCGAAAATAATAGCTTTTGATATAATGTTTGAAGAGGCGTCTTCCGCCGATCTCCAGGGTGATGACGCATTCGTCGAGAGTTGTCGCAGGTTCGGCCGCGTGCTGTTTCCCCAGGTGTTTTACGAGGGATATGAAGACTCCTCGTTAACGAAGCGGAACGAGAATTTTTCCATTCCATTCGACAAGCTGGCTGATTCCGCGGCGGGCTTCGGGTATATCAACGCCGATTTCGATTATCTGAATCCCGATGGAATCCTGCAGAAGATGTTTCTGACACATAAATTCGAAGAGGAATGGTATCGGTGCTATTCCCTTGCGATCGCCGAACAGTTCACGGGGCAGCGCGCCGTCATCACCGACGGAGGCGTGACGCTCGGGAATACGACGATTCCTCTGATAGACCTGCCGCCCTGGAAACCGATAAAGAGCCTGTGGCACGGTGGAACGGGAAAAGCCGTCTATATCAATTTCCTTGGCGACAAGAAGCGAGAGCCGTTTCCGAGCTGCTTGTTTTCGGATCTTGTCCAGGGAGCTTCGATGTCCGCGACCTTCCGGGATGTGTTTGCCCCATCGATCAGGCATGATGCGTCGGTATTCCGCGACGCCATCGTCTTCGTCGGCCCCTCGGCAAAGGGGCTTGGCGACCTCCGGATCACCCCGCACGGGCTGAAGCCCGGAGTCATTGTCCATGCGAACCTTCTCGAGAACATCCTTGCGTCGAATTTTCTCGAAGCCCCGTCGATAAAAACGCAGGTTGGTCTTCTCGCCATTTTTGCACTGTTCACCTTCGGCATTCTCTGCTGGGAAGGCGCGTTCGTTGCTTCGACGGCCGCGTTCGGCGGCATCTTGGCGCTCTATGCAGGTTTCTGTTTCCATGTGTTTTCAGGCAGGCGGCTGGTGTTTCCGATGACGATTCCCCTCCTGATGGCGATCGGACAGTATGTCGTCGTGCGATTTGTGCAGCTGATCGCCAACCTCAAACGGGCAAACGCCATTCTCAGCGAGCAGAATATCAAGCTTGACCAGAAGGTACAGGAACTCATGGCATTGCACAGCGCCGGAAGCCGATTCCCGGCGATTCTTGAGATGAGCATCCTGTCGCAGGAGGTCATCTCGAAGTTTTGCGAGCTTCGCGGGGCCGACGCCGGTCTCCTCGTCTTCTTCGAACCTCAGACGGGTCAGGCCCAGCCGCTGGGGCAGGTTGCCGGCGCGCGCGGCGAAACATATATTCAAGAATATAGAACCGAACTTGCGGAGCGCCTCAGGACCGTCTTCGAGACCAAACGGCCGCTCACGGTTTCGGGATCGCATCTGTACTCGTCCTATATGCCGCTGCTCGTCGGCGAGGCCTGCTGGGGCGCGGTATGTCTCCACGATACCGATGCGGATCGACTTCCCTGGCAGAGTGAGAATTTCTGGACGACCCTGCTCGGCATATCCGGCACGGCTCTGCAAAATGCGCGGTTGTACGAAATGGCGCGCGAAGTATCCCTGGCGCGACAGGTTCAGGCGAACTTCCTTCCGAAAAAACCGCTCGAGCTGAACGGCTACAGGGTTTTCGGCCACTCTCGTCCGGCTACCCAGCTTGGAGGCGATTATTTCGATTACTTCGTCGTCGATGACCGGCATCTGGTCGTCATGATCGCGGACGTCATGGGACACGGCGTTCCGGCGGCGCTCGGGATGGCGATCGTGAAAACATCCGTTCTTCAGCGGGCGAAAGAAGGATTCTCCGTCGAAAATCTCGTGAATACGATCAACTATACCCTGTTGAACAGCCAGGAGCGGCGTCTCATGGTGACGGCGCAGTTCACCGTGATCGATACGCACGAGCATCGGGCGACGATTTACCACCGCGGCCACGTGTTTCCATTCCGGAGATCGGCGAACGGAACATGGGGGCAGCAGCGATGCACAATCGCACCGCCGCTGGGCGTCATGAAGCAGGCCCCGACGCCTGGCACGCCCGTCGAGATCCTTCCCGGAGAGCGATGGATGTTCTATACGGATGGCTTGTACGAATCGCTCGGCGAAGGCAAAGAAGACGAGATGAAGATTGCCGCCCTTCAGACGTATCTCGGAACGCGGCCTCTCATCCCACTGATCGATGCCTGCAGCGACATTCTCGATCATCACCCGTCGTTCCTGACGGGCCAGCCCCAGCCGGATGATTACACTGTCCTGCTCCTCGAACGGGAACAGGCAGACGGGTAAACGAAAAGGACCAGGACGATGTTCGATAGGATCAGGGTGTTCGATTTCGGAACCGTGGCCATCACTGGAATCATCGTGTTTTTCCTCGTGTTTCTCGGCTGGATCATCGCGGGCCAGATCCTGCGACCAATGCTGTTTCCGACGGTCAAAGAGTCTCTGGAACCGACGTATGCATCCACATATCGCCTCGTGCCCACCATCGTCTGCCTGGCGATCATCTACGGCCCCTTCCTGGCCGGATTGTGGTGGTCATGGAACAAGCTGGCCCTGCTCATGATCGAGAGCGACGGGGAATGGGTCGCCCGGAACTCCTTCTATGTCGCGCTCCTGCGAATCCCGCCAACCCAGCCTCGACAGCTTGAAACCTGTTTCCATCGCGAATTCTACGAGGATTCCGGAAAGGACTATTACTATACCGGCGATCTTCGGATCCTGGTTCCCGGCCGCCCCGATGCCGCCATCCGTGCGACATGCGATGAACAGCCGGACGGAGAACCTGATTTTTTCACGAAGTTCGGGTATGGAACGGACACCGTGATGCTCGAGGGGCCGCAAGGCGGCCGCATGACCCCGCTCCACACCTGGGGCGCATCCGGTCCCGTGTTCATCGCGGAACGATCGCCCATCGCATCGGAATCCGCCACTGAGAATTGAATCCCGGAGAACGAAAACCACCCGCTCGCCTGATCTTTTCGAGGCCTGTCATGAGTCTGTCGAAGGGAGGGTGAGAGAGGGGTACTCCGGGTCCGTAGAGTTACGGGTATAATTACAGGAAACACCTGAAGGGGCATCATGCACATGCGTCTGAATCGAGTGCCGTTTCTCGTTCTTTCACCGGTGTCGGCGGGTGAGTTCAAGGACTGGCTGAAGCGCTCGAACGGTGAGCATTACCAGCAGCCCGGCCTCCAGATGACCGACCCGCGGGGAGACGCCTATCTCATCCGCAAGCTCGACCAGATTCCCTGGAAACTGCTGAAAACCCTTGTCGGCGGCTCGTATCCCCAGGCCGAGATCGAGAAAGAGCGCGAACTCCAGACGATCGAGACGGCCCAGAAAACCGGCCAGGCCGAAGACCCGCTCAAAATCGGACGAACGAAGCCCATCCATATTCCCCGGCTGATCAACGCGATTCACCGCGTCATTCTCGAACAGTACCCGGCAGTCACACCGGTGATGGGCGAAGAGCACAAATGGTCGTCCGAGGCGCAGCGATACCTGTGGTACGGCTTCTGGCACCGCGTCGGCCGGTTCATCATCGGAAAGCAGAGGGAATTCCCGACCCTGCTGTTCATGCGCTCGAAAATCTTCCTCCTGCTCGCCTGCGGCTGGACAAGCCGGTACGCGGTGACGGGCCAGGAACAGGCCCTCGAACAAAAGATCATGAATTACCCCGATCATGGCGTCCAGCTTCACGACATGTTCCGTGAAAGCTACCTGCTGAACCGGGGCAACATGTACCTGACGATGCTCACCGCGGAAAACGTGCTCGCGAGCGACCCGTACCGCGTCGATCGCGGGGAGTCCCAGCTGCAGCGAAAGCTCGTCTACATCCGGCACGACTCCCAGCCGCTCGGCGACAACTACGGCGCCTGGTATCACTTCTTCGGCATCGGGATGTACGGCCTGGTCCGGGCCCCGTTCGTCGCACGCGCCGTGGCCGAGATTGAGAGTTTCGGCTCCCTGTTCCTCGAAGGCAAGGATAAACAGGAAGATTATATCAATCGCTATGGTGCAATCTTCGGCCGCCAGCTCAACCGCCTGATCGAAAAGGAACTCTGGAAACAGCCGCTTCCGAAAGATGCCCGATATGACTACATGCTCCCGGTGACGGAGAAGAGCTTCAAATAATAGACGCCGGTTTCATTCTCCGGCATAAACCCCGCCGACCAGACCGGTTCGGCGGGGTTTTCGATTGGTGGCTCGGGAATGGGACTCGATGGTAGGCGCATCAGGATTCACAACCGCTGAACCACAGAGTAAGAAGAAAAATCTCCGTGATACCTCTGTGAGCTTTGTGTTCTGGTATGTCGAAATTCGAAGGATTCACCGCGGAGACTCGGAGACGCTTAGGGAAAAGTTCATTTTCTTTTTTTCATCTCGCTTCTTCCTCTGCGCCTAGGCACCTCGGCGGTAAAACGGTCTTTGTATCTCCGTGATTCACGGCCGATCTTGCCTTACACAATCAGAAAATCATGTGCTTGCCGGGGCGGGGCTTGTACGGTTCGGCGGAAGCTGATAGACTTTCGGACAATCCCGAATCGCCCGACGTGACGCAGGAGGTACCCGCCCGATGAAACGTGCGCTGTGCGCTTTGATATGTCTGTTGCCGCTGCTGGTCGGATGCAGCATGGGCGGCTCTTCGAACAGCAGTTCTGCCGCGAACACGACGCTGTATGGACAGTTGCAGCCGCCGGCTGTCAAAGCGACAGCGCTGATTGGCGCCTCGTCCCGTGTTCCAGCTGTTCAGGCTCAGATGGAAAACAATACCGACCTTCTGGCGGATTTTGCCGAGAAGGGAACCTGCATGGTGAACGGGAAGGCCGTTTCGTTCAGCCTGAACACCGGCAACAGCGCGTTCAAGGTCACGGGAATAGAGCCCTACGGTGCCTACGAAATCCGTTTTGATCTGGCGAGTCTCTCTCTGCGTGCAACGAAGCCATATACAGGAAGCCAGATGAACATGGGGACCGTCAACCTTACCTCGACAGCCAAGTCTCTTTTATATGAGGCCTATGGCCGCGGCGCCCCGAGGGTCGCGGATATTCAGAACTATGAGATTCGCGATGACAAGGCGGCGACGATCGTCTCGAAACTTGCCGAATTGCTGATAGATCCCGCTACGACTCCGAGCGTTTTCGAAAACGCTCTGCAAGCCGAGCTTGCGGCGTTCACTCGTATCTATCATCTGGATGAGATCTCCGTATTCACTGGAAACGATATGTCTGGAACCTGGACCGGCCAGGGAACGCTTTGCACGAGACTTTCCACCGGCGAGGAAGCGCAGAGGGCGGCGGTCAATCTGTCTTTGCATGTCGTGCGTGAAGGTGACGAACTAAACGGATATGTGGATGTCGAGGTCGTTTCGACGACGACCGTGAACAATGGCGGGATCATCCCTAGCACCGGCCGGCGCGAATTTACGGCCAAGGTTGATACCGAAGGCCAGTTTTCATTCCAGGCATCCAGGGACCAGAACACCCCGATTGAACGGTGGAGTTTCAGCCTAGATGCAACGGATGCTCTGGTTTGCACCGTTCAGAGCCTTCACGAACAGGGCCTCCAGAGCTACGAGAAGAATCTGCCCAAGTTGCGTCGCCAATAACACGCCGTTTCCGTATGTAAAT
>JAKJFL010000796.1:0-1602 GCA_022704935.1 Candidatus Rifleibacteriota bacterium | reverse complement strand
TCCCTGGCCGCGTTCGCTAGTGCGCGCTCAAGGTCGTCGCCCTGGATCATCGGCTGGTTCCGGAACAGCGCATCGGGAGCTTTCTTCCCGGTCGCATCGAGCATGCGGGCGAGGACCAGCCGAAGAATGGCCGGGTAGTCGCCCCCCTTGTGTATCGACGGGATGCCCCTGCCGTGGCGTATTTCCCTCCCGTCGTCAAGGACGAGGAACAGCTCGAACCGCCGCATGCCGGCCGTGAAAGACGCGACACGGGGCTCGACTGGAGTTCCTGATATAATATCTTTTACGATTTCACGCTCGAACGTCTCGTATTCCCGGCCGCGCATTTTCTGGAATTCGCGGTATGACGAGTCGGCGGCCGAGAGGGCGCCCTTGAGCAGGCTCTCCCACCTGTTCTTCTCGAGGCGGGCCGTCTCCCGCGACCGCTCCCATCCGAAGCCGCACAGCATGACGACCGGCAGGACGGCAGTGACGAGGAACATGACGATCACCTGCGTCCTGAGCGACAGTATAAGCGGAGCGTCCCTCATCCAGCTCATCCAGCCCCCGATAACGGCAAGCAGGGCGGCCAGGCATGCCAGGAACCTGATCGTTCCGGCCCACTCCGCGAGGCGGCCTTCCAGCCGTGCCCGGCGGAGGCCCGCCAGCGCGTAGCGCCCGTTTTCGTGCGGGATATAGCGCGCCATCCAGAGGCCGTCGGGGGTCTCGATCTCGGTCTGATTCCATAACAGACGCGATACTACCTGTTTCGGAGGGCGGAAGCCGGTGAGGCCGGCCTCTCTGACGGCGCCGCAGGAGGTCTTCCTGAGGATCATCGCCTGGTCGGGGTTGAAGGAGAGACGCAAGACCGAGTCGCGCGCGATGCGCCTGTCGGGAAGCTTCTGCGGGTCGACGAACAGCCAGAGGCCGCCGCTCCCCCCCGCCCCGAAGGGGATGACCCACGACAGGCGGAGCCTGTACCTGTCGAGGAAATACTGGGGCATCCCGTCCGTGCCCGCCAGGTCCTGCGGCGAGGTGAAACTGCCGTGCATGCTCCGGCAGATCCGCTGGGCCCGGTCGCCTCGCGCCGCCGGCGCTTCGTCGCCGGACTCGCCCGTGACGAGCGAGACGACCTCGGCCCAGAGCATCTCCCGCGTCCGGGCCGGCTCGCTGCCGGACTGCCAGGCGATCCGCCCGGCCGCATCGAACGCGAACACATCGGCGGCGGGGAACAGGCGCTTCATCGCCATTCCGGCCGTTTTCGCGGTCTTCGAGTCCCACGGCCGCGTCCGGACCGCGCGGAAAACCGGCTCGGCCTGCTGGCGCATCCAACGGGGGCGGTTGAACCGCTCGGCCATGTCGAGAACCGTTGACGTCAGAGAGGCGGCCATGTCGTCGCGGCTCTCGCGCACCGCCCGGTCGAGATACAGGTTGAACGCCCCCCAGAACACCGCGAGCGCCATCATAACGACGGCGACGCAGGCGGCAAACATGCCGGGACTCTTCCGGTCTGGCGCTGCTGCTGGCATCTCGTTCATACGTCCGGCTCAGTATACCTCATCGTGTCCCGCTCGATCTCGTAAGCCCACACGCCCTCCGTGCCCGGCGACCCGAGTGGCTCGC
>JAKJFL010000122.1:0-7980 GCA_022704935.1 Candidatus Rifleibacteriota bacterium | reverse complement strand
CTGGTATTCATAACGATATATAACGAAAGAATGTTTTTTGCGCCCGGGTGACTTCGTTGCGACCGATCTCTGCGCCTCTGCCTCTCAGCGGTAAAACGGTCTAGGTATCTCTGTTATGAGCATTTTCCTCGTTTTCGTGCCTGAAATACCTGCTGCTTTACAACGGAGTATCTCCGCGGTGAATCATTCTCTTCCGAACGTGGCTGTTGCGACTGTAGGGGGCAAGTCCGACCCTACGGATGAGATTTATCCTGCGTGGTTCGATGTGGCATCAAGATCGGGCCATGGGTGTGGATGGAAAGGCGCGGGTTCGCCGGTCGCGGCCAGGGTGGCGAGGTAGCCCGGGGCCGCGGCCCAGGAGGTGCACCACCAGCGGGAGGGGGCCTGTGGGTCGCCTTCGAGAGCGAGAACGGGGTGGGAGATACCGTCATCGATACCGATGGTGAGCTTGTCGAGGCCGGAGAGCCCGAGTCCGAGGGCTTTCAGAATGGCTTCTTTCCGTGTCCAGAGGCGCAGAAACGCTGAATGCCGTTCGGCGGGGGGGAGGGCCTCCCACGCTTCGTGTTCGACGGGCTTGAAGAACCGTCGGATGATTGCATCCATCGAGATTCCTGCGCGTTGTTTTTCGACGTCGACCCCGATGGGCCCCGAATCAGATATGGCTATCACGATACAATCGTGGCTGTGTGACAGACTGAAGGCCGGGGGTGTCTTGTCGGACAGGCGTTCCAGATATGGTCTGCCTCCGGGTTCCACGGCGAAAACGAGGTCTCGTGGGTGCTGGCCAAGACGCCTCCCGAGCAGATGGCGCAGCAGACCGCGCGCGGAGCGGAACCGGTCGCCGTGGCCCGGGTTCACGAGGCGGGCAGCCCGATCCTGTTCCGCGGCGTTCAGGTGACTGACCAGCCGCGAAAAGGTTTCGCCCGGGAACGGCAGAAAGGCCTGCCAGACCTCGAGATTCATCGGTTCGGCAAGCAGGTATCGGCCAGATCGGCGATGGGAAGATGACTATTGAATATAGGCTGCAATAGTATCTGTCGGCAGAGGGCGAATCTGCGCAATTTCCTGTGGCAGATGGATGCCTTGGGCGCGTAGGGCCGCGAGTCTGCCGGTGACGGCGGAGCCGAACAGCAGGTTGAACGCCACGTCGACGACGCGGCGGTTCTGGGGCTTCTCGAAGAAGGTGCCCTTCGCCCATTCGTTGAACGCGCCCATCGCAGGCCCGCACCAGATCTGAAAGTCGACGGTGCGCGATGCGTCCCCGGCGACGGCCCACCGGGACGAAAGACCGAGATACCACCGGAACACCAGCGCCATCAGATGCTTCGGATCCCGCTCGGCGCGTTCCACCTGTTTTGGATCGCGTTTGAGGAAAAACTCGCGGGTGGAGGCCCAGATGCCTTCGAGCGAATTCTTGAAAAAATTCTTCTCGAGATTAGTACGGTCGGCATCGGGAATCGTGTGCAGCCCGGCGTTCGATTTATAGATCTCATACAACTTTGCCGCGCGCATGGCGAACATCGTGCCGCGCTTGAGGACCTGGACCGTGACGCCCATCTCGAACATGTCGCCGGCCGGGGCCATCGCCGTGTCGGCCTGGCCGGCCTGGCACAGCATCAGGCGCGCCGCGTCGGAAGTGCCCGACTCGATGCATGCCTGGTTTACCGAGCCGGTCACGAGATACGCCGCGCCCATCGCCAGGGCTGCCGCCGCGGAGGCCGGTGTCGCGATGCCGCCTCCCATCCCGACCCGCAGGGGAATCGGGTAGTTGTACTGAGCCTGAAGCTGATCTCGCAGGGCGAGAATCGTGGGGAGCAGGGTTACCGCGGGCCGGTTGTCGGTATGGCCCCCGGAATCCGCTTCCGCCGTGAGGTCCTGGGCGATCGGAACCTGCGCTGCGAGTTCCGCCTGCTCGGCGGTGATGTCGCCGCGCGCAACCAGTTCCTGAAGGAGTTTCTCCGGCGGAGGAGAGAAAAACTTGGTGGCTACTTCCACCCTCGATATCTTTCCGATCACGCGGTTGGGGGTGACGATCCGACCGTCGGCCTCCCGCCTGATGCCGCTGACGCGATACCGCACGAGCTGGAGGGTCACGTTCAGGAATGCCGACGCCTCGATCAGCCGGATGCCTCGTCGCAGATACAGATCGACGATCGCCGCTTCCAGGTCGGGCTCGTTGGGGCTGTGAATGAGATTGAAGCCGAAGGGGACGGCCGGCTGAAGGCTCTGCATGCGGTCGATCGCCGCCTCGACATCCTTCGGCGACTGGCCGGCAGCGCCGATGAAGCCGAGCATGCCGTTGCGGCCCAGTGCTTCCGCGATCGCCGGAGAGCTGATGCCCTGCGCCATAGAACCGCATATATATGGGTATCTGATCCCGAGGTCGTCGCAGAACGTGGCGTCGCCGAGATCTTCCAGCCTGACGGGCGGGAGGATGCCCCGGAGTTTCAGAGCGCCGGACTGGCTGCCGGCCGTTGCGCCGTGAAGAACACCGCCTTCATGGGTCGCATGGAGTTCGCCGTCGCGCTCGACCACGAACACGGGGTGGTGGATGCGGAACAGATGCTCCCTGAACGAATCTACGCTCCCGGCCAGTGTGGCGGGGTCTCCGAGCCACCAGGCCCATGAATCGGTCTTGCTGCTGAGCGGAATCGGCATGCGGCGTCTCCTGTGGAGGCGGTGATCTTGGTCCGGCCGGTCGCTCCGGCGGCCCTGCGAGTGTAAGCCAAACCGCCCTCCTTTGCAACACGCCGGGGGCAAACGCATCAGTTTTCACAACCGCTGAATCACGGAGCCCACCAGATTCTCCGTTGAAAAACTCGGTTTCAGAAACGCATCCGCAGATCGAGGGCAGATGAGCACGGATGACGAGGAACTCCTGGGTCTTGCGGGTGAAGCCGAGGAATCTTGGCTTTTGTCATTCAGAAATCACTATTCGGTGTTTTCCGGGTGTTTGAGACGGTCCTTGAACAGGTGGCGGAACTTGGCGAGCTTGGGGCCGATGACGGAGCTGCAGTATGGCTGGTCGCTGTTGCCCGCGTAGTAATTCTGATGATATGTTTCGGCGGGATAGAAAATGGTGAGAGGGGCCAGTTCCGTGACGATCGGCGCTCCGAATGCATCCGACGTGCGAAGTTCGGCCATGACGCGCTCGGCAGACCGTTTCTGGGTTTCGTCGAGAAAGAAGATCGCCGACCGATACTGGGTGCCGATGTCGTTGCCCTGCCGATTGGGCGTCGTCGGGTCATGGATGGAGAAGAAAACCTTCAGAAGATCCTCGTAGGTGATGACCGCGGGAGCGAAGATGATGCGGGCGGCCTCGGCGTGGCCGGTAGTGCCGGCGCAGACGGATTCATACGTGGGCGATGCCGTTGAGCCGCCGGTATAGCCGCTTGTCACCGATTCGACGCCGCGCAGTTCCGAGAAAACCGCTTCGACACACCAGAAACAGCCGCCGGCGAAGACTGCTGTCGCTCGTTCGCCGGACGGTGGGAGAAGATCGTTCGACGCCATGGTATATGCTCCAAAATAGAAAAATGCGAGGAGAACAAAAAGGATTGATGTCGTGAACATGGCGGTCCAGCCAGGCCGCTGGAATCGTCCGAGCCGTGTCATCCGGGGGACGACGGTCTGCCTCCCGCATCCTGCGGGTTCGGGCATCGCATCTCGCGAGGGAGTTCGCAGGTTATGCTGGTCCCTTCCCGCGGTCGGCTTTCGAGGGTGAGGGTCCCTTGCAGAATTCCTGTGAGGTGCTTCACGATCGAGAGGCCGAGGCCGACCCCACCAAAGCTGCGCGTGCTTCCGCGGCTCACCTGGAAAAAAGGTTCGAAAACGCGTTCATGCTCTGATTCGGGGATACCGATGCCGGTATCGCTGACCCGGAAGCGCACCGTCATTTCCGTCGTCGTCACGTCGAGGCGAACTTCGCCCGCTTCGGTGAACTTGAATGCGTTTGCAATCACATTCGCCAGGATCTGGCGAAACATCACCGGATCACTGTGCAGCATGACGGCATCGGTCGGTGCGTTCGCGAAAAAGGAAACCTCCTTGCTCTTGGCGAGCGTTTCCCCGAGGTTCTGGGCAAACTCCACGATCTCTATGAGGGGGAAGGTCTTCGGCCTGTACCGAAACTTTCCCGATTCGATACTCGAAAAATCGAGAAGCGTTTCGATCAGCTGCTGCAGGTGCAGTGCACTGGCTTTGATGCGTCCACCGAAGTCGGCCGGGTTCAGGTCTTTCGTCGGAGGAGCCGCGAGGAGACCGCTGTAGCCGATGATGGCTGTCAGCGGTGTGCGGAGTTCGTGGCTCATCATCGTCAGGAACTGGGTCTTGGCGGCGCTTGCTGCCTCCGCCTTCTCCTTGGCGAGCCGCAACTCTTCGCGCATCTTCGTCTCGGTCAGTAGCGTGTGCTCGAGCGCGCTGATCGACTCGGTCTTTTCGCGGTTCTCGCGGAGAGACCTGTCGAGCCGCTGTTCGGAAGCGCGGATTCGTGTTAGAACGCGGTTGTATAATTTCCATCCGTCGCTCTCGCCGAACATCTCGATGAAGGGGCTCACGGGGGGGAACTTCTCGTCGGTCAGGTCGATCGCACCGAGGACCGTCAGGCCGATGCGATACACCCCAAGCCCGATCAGCATATAGGCGACACCCAAAATGAGGTGCACCGGATGCGCCGCCACGAGATATACGGTGTGTTTCGCCGAAACAATTGCAAATAATATACATCCGAGGCTCAGCAGAAATGTGCCGAGCGAGACGAGCCGGATGCCCTGGCTCAGCCTGCCGCGCGAGTGGATCCAGTTGATGAGGGCGAGCGTGGAGACGAACGAGTTGAGCACCGCATACAGCAGGTGCGACAGGACATCGCGCGCATTCGACTTCGCGAGCACGTTCGAGCCGGACTCCATGATGCCTGAGGAATACATGATCACTCCGAACAGGGTCAGGACCCCGGTGTAGATCAACGCCGCGCTGCTTCCGAAGCGGATACGCCAGAGCCTTGCCACCTTGAACATGCCGCTCGTCGCGAGGAGGATCGCGAGAACGAAGAAGAAATGCGGGACGATGGAATCCTTGAGAGGCCTGTCGAAACCGAGCCACAGCACGAGGTCGGTCGAGTTCGCGATCGCCGCGCAGGAGAGCGCCGCCGCGATCGTTCGTGAAATCTCATGGACGAGCCCGCGTGTCGGGACCCACCAGGTACCCTTCCATGCCAGATAGGCCGACATGCAGTTGAAGCAGACGAAACAGGTGAACAGGATCTCGGCCCGTTCGAACGAGTTGCCGGGAAGTTTGAGAAATTCCGTCACTCCCCAGGCGGCCAGATACATGAGGCAGATGGAAACGACGAAAAAGAACTCGACGCCGGTGCTTTGCCGCGGCGGAGCGACTTCCGCCCGACTGCCCTCGACAGGATCGGGCGCATCGTCGGGTGCCGAAGGGAGCATCGAGGCGTCTTCGGCTGTCAGAACGGCGACTCGCTCGTTTTCTTCGAGATCCGTTATACGGGAATGTCCCTTCATATCTATAGTGTATTGTAACCAATACTTTTCCGATTGCGCAAATGAATCTTCGGCCCCTTGCGCGGAAAACCCGACTGGGGATACCCTGATTCCCGAAACGAATTCTTCAGACCGAAAGGATGTCACCGTCAGAACCATGACTGACCCGAATCAATCGCTCCAGGAAGCAGCCGCTCTCGAACCGATCCCATCCACCACTCCGCAACAGGAACCCGCGGCTTCCCTGGTCGAGGAACTTCCCCTCTTCCAGTTTGAATCCCTGCGCGAGCCTCTGCGTCGCGCCATTTCCGATATCGGCTGGCGAGACCCGATGCCGGTCCAGGCCCGCGTCATCCCCTACATTCTGCGTGACGACGACGTGATCGTCCAGTCCCACACCGGAAGCGGCAAGACCGGCGCCTTCCTCCTGCCGATCTGCGAGAAGCTCGACCCGGCCGTCGGCGGCTGCCAGGCCCTGATCATGGCCCCGACCCGCGAACTGGCCCTCCAGGTGAAGACCGAACTCGATCGCATCAACGTCCATCTCGGTCTTCGCAGCGTCGCGGTCTACGGCGGCGTCGGATACGGTCCCCAGCTCGAAGCGTTCCGACAGGGCGCCCACATCGTCGTGGGAACCCCCGGTCGCTTGCTCGACCATCTCGGCCGCGGCTCGTTGGTTCTGAAAAACCTGCGCTATCTCGTGATCGACGAGGCCGACGAATTGCTGTCGATGGGCTTTTATCCCGACATGACCCGCATTCGCCAGTATCTCCCGCGGAAGCGCGTCTCCGCGATGTTCTCGGCGACCATGCCGGCTAGCGTGAAGCGCCTCTCGAACGAGTTCCTCACCGAACCCCTGTTCCTCGGTCTCTCCGGCGACTCCCAACATGTTCCCGAAATGGACCATCTGTATTACGTCGCCGATCCGATGCAGAAAGACCGCGTGCTGATGCGGATCATCGAGATGGAAAACCCCGAGAGCGGTATTATATTTTGTAATACAAAAAGCGAGGTGGAGTATCTTGCCGCGTTCATGCGCCGGTTCGGATACGATGTCGACCAGATGAGTGGCGACCTCGGCCAGCGCGAACGCGAGACGGTCATGGCCAAACTCAAGCGCCACGAGCTCCGGTTCCTCGTTGCGACCGATATCGCCGCACGCGGTATCGACGTAAGCCATCTCGAATACGTCTTCGTCTACGACTGGCACAAGGATTTCGAACAGTATATCCACCGCGCCGGCCGCACAGGCCGCGCCGGCAACCGCGGCGTGGCGGTCAGCCTCGTCTCGGTCATGGAGGAGCCTGACCTCAAGCGATACGCCAAACGGTTCGGCATCCCCTTCATGGGAAAACCGACGCCGACCGAGGAAGACGTGCAGCAACGCATCACAGAACGGCTCCTGGCCCGCCTGGAAGCGCGCCAGCGCGACATGAACTCAGCCCAGCGCGAGCGGGCACGGCGATTCGGCCGCCTGCTCGACCAGATGCTCGAGCACGAGCACGGCCGCGAGCTACAGCTGATGCTGCTGGACGAGATCGGCGGCCGAATGCTGGCCGAGGGCCGGGCGAGCCCCGCCGACATCGATGCTGCCAACGTCCCTGCGGCGGTCGCCGAAGACCGGCGTCCGGCAGAGAACGGCGGAGAGAAACGGTCGATACACCGGCATGGCGGTAGGCGCGGCGGCGGAGGCGGAGGCGGCAGGGGACGCAGGTCCTGAGCGGCGCCCCGCAGGTTCCCGGAAACGGGCCGGCGGCGCGGACTGTGTCGATGACTTCGGTCGGGGCCTTTTCGGGCCGATATTTCTGTTACAGAGATATCGGTTCGAAAGGGCCCATGCATGGAAACCGGAGGCATCACCCGTTTTATCCCCGAATCATCCGTCCGTTTCGAAAATATTCGTGATCCGCAGCCACTTCCAGCTGCGATGGAGATTCGCGATGCAGCACGCCTCGCGGATCTGCAGCGACAGGATACATATATTCGGCGATATGCCGGCGCTCGCGCGCTGGCGACCGGGAGCAGTGCGACATACCAGACCGTCCTCGGTCCCGACGGAAAACGGTATGTGGTGAGCGGTTCCGTCGATCTCCAGGTGTCTGGGACATCCGGTGATCCCCGAGCGGTCCAGCGAGAAGCCGCCTATGTCCGCCGGATCGTCGAAACCGGGCCCCTCCTCTCCTCCGCCGACCGCGCCATCGCTATCGAAGCCCGTCTTATCGAGCGCGAGGCTGAGCGCGAACTGGCCGATGCCGAGACCGCGAATCGCGGCCTGTATACCGCCGCCGGTCGCCTCGTCGAGCCCCAATCCGACATTTCCGGTGTGATCCTCACCGTATGATGCCCACGTCTCCCGATACAGGACATACAGAACTGTTTCACCGCTGAGGAGACGAAGAGCTCTGAGACTCCAACGAGATTCAGATTTTCTCTGTGAAAACTCCGTGTCCTTCGTTGATCTGCAGGGATGCGTCCGTTT
>JAKJFL010000121.1:0-7993 GCA_022704935.1 Candidatus Rifleibacteriota bacterium | reverse complement strand
GTCCTGCATCATGCGCGCAAGTCGTGAGATGACGCCGCTTTCATCGATCCAGAGTTTGTCGCCGAGTGCCTTGAAGGGCTCCGGCTCAAGCGGGAATCCGTTCTGCAGCAACCTGATTATCTCGCGGTCCTTCTCGTCCATGCCCCGATTCCTTTCGGCATCACGTGGAATGACAGCCGGCGCCGGACAAAAACACGCCGGGCGGCAAGTACAAATATACCACTGTTTTCACCTTTGGGAAGGATGAAATGTACAGGTCGGATCGCCGGCCATGTATGTTCCCTCGACTGCAAGAGCACGCGCCCTGCATCCACCGCACATCCGCTTGTATGGGCACACGCCACAGCGGCCTTCCAGGCGGTCGAGATCGCGCAGATCGTTGAA
This sequence comes from Candidatus Rifleibacteriota bacterium, assembly GCA_022704935.1. Taxonomy (GTDB): domain Bacteria; phylum Muiribacteriota; class Ozemobacteria; order Ozemobacterales; family Ozemobacteraceae; genus MWAR01. The sequence continues at coordinate 7,609 of JAKJFL010000121.1, read as the reverse complement.
CAGCTGCGAGTCGAGATACAGCTCGTCGAACGCCCGTTCCCGCACGTTCCCGGCGGTGCGCTCGAAATAGCCGCACGGTCTGACCTCGCCCCGCGCGCTCACGAACGCGAAACCGTCGCCGGCCATGCAGCCGCGGCCATGCCCGGTCTGTTTGAGACCGAGTTTCGCCCTCACCCTCGCATACTGGGGGGCGCAGGTGACCTTGATCGGGATCGGCGATGCGTCGGCAACCCTCGCGACCCACTCCAGCACGCGCTCCACATCCCGATCGCCGAGCATCGCGCCGCCGGTGTCTCCTGCCGCCCGCCCCATCGGAACGATGAAGAACAGGTGCCATGCGACCGCTCCGCGGGCGATCGCGAAGGCGTGCATCTCATCAAGCCGTTCGCAGTTCGCATGCATGACGGTCGTGTTGACCTGGAACTCGACGGCGGCCTCGCGAAGACGGTCGAACGCGCCGCACGCCTGGTCGAAGGCACCCGGCCGGCCGACGAAAGGATCGTGGAAATCGGCCGACGGCCCATGAATGCTGAAGCTGAACCGCCGCACCCCGGCCGTTTTCAGGGAATCGATCCGCGCGGCCGTCAGCATCGCGCCGTCATTCGTAGAGACGACGGGCGTCTGCCCGTTCGACGTCGCGGCGGCGGCGAGGAGCTCCAGGTCGTCGCGCAGGAGCGGCTCACCGCCGCTCAGAATCACGATCCCCGGCCCGACCCGGGCGGCTTCGCGCAGCAGCTTTTTTCCCTCGTCCGTCGTCAGTTCCCCTTCGGGGCGTGTCGGACATGCCGATGCCCGGCAGTGCGGACACGCGAGCGAGCAGGCCTGGGTCGTTTCCCAGGCGAGCAGCTGGAGTTTTCTGAATCCGGGCCGGTTGTCACTCACAGACCCTCCCGGAGCCATTTTGCCGCTTCGGGGGCAAAGTAGGTGAGAATCCAGTCGGCGCCGGCGCGGCGAAGCGCGGTCAGCGACTCGAGAATTGCCGTCTTCTCGTCGATCCAGCCACGCGCGGCGGCGGCCTTGATCATGCTGAATTCACCCGAAACCTGATAGACCGCCAGGGGCACATCGAATTCCCGGCGCGCGGCGGCGAGAATATCGAGATACGGCATGCCGGGCTTCACCATCAGCACGTCAGCGCCTTCCTCTAGATCGAGACGCATCTCGCGCAGCGCTTCCCGGGCGTTGGCCGGATCCATCTGATATCCCTTGCGATCGCCCTTCTGCGGAGCCGAGTGGGCGGCTTCCCGGAAGGGACCGTAAAAGCTCGACGCGAACTTCGCCGCATACGACATGATCGGCGTTTCAACGAAGCCGGCGGCGTCAAGAACCTTCCGGATCGCCCCGATCCGGCCGTCCATCATATCGGAGGGAGCAATCATGTCGGCTCCGGCCCTGACGTGGGCCAGCGACATCGCCGCCAGCACCGGCAGGGAATCGTCGTTCCGGATCCCGCCGTCCCCGTCGAGCAAGCCGCAGTGACCGTGGTCCGTGTAGGCGCACAGGCAGACGTCGGTGATCACCCAGGCATCGGGACATGCATTCTTCAACCAGCGCAGCGCCTGCGGAACGATCCCGTCAGGATCGACAGCAGACGAGGCGACGGCGTCCTTTTGCGATGGAATTCCGAACAGGAGAAAACTTCGGACGCCATTCGCCATGGCATCACGAACGGGAAGGTCGATCTGCTCGGCCGGCCACTGGAAATGCCCTGGCATCGCCTGGATCGGACGGGGTTCGGTGATACCCTCCATGACGAAGAGAGGCAGAATAAGCGACTCCGGCCGCACGTGTGTCTCCCGGACGAGCGCCCGAATCCGTCGATCGGCTCTGAGTCGACGTGGTCTGTGAAGTGGGAACGACATGATGGCTCCTCCTGCTCTGCGAAGTTCCTTGCAGTATGTTCCCACGAAGATACCACTTCCGTCCGCGGGTGTACATCCCGGCTCTTGTCGGCGAATGAATCTATGTGCGGCGTTGTTTGCCTTCGTTTGTCCATGTTTGCCGGTGATATGTCGTGCATTTTCTTTTTGACAGGCCCTTTGCGGCGTATATATATTTTTGTCAGGACACGAATCGTGCTCGTTCGGGGAGGAACGACCATGAAAATTGATATGGCTGCCTCTCAATCAGCTCTCTCGCTCGACGTCAAACAGAGCGAGGCCGCATTGCGCGCCAGTCAGACCGCCAATCGGGTCAAGGCGGAAGCCTGGCAGGCCTCCGCTGAGGTTCGTTTCCAATACCAGACCGCCTCGGTCCAGGCGTCGAAAGAAGCCGCATCCGCGGAATACTCACGTCTGCAGCAGCGCAGTCACGCAGTGAAGCAACTTACCGCCCAGATGTCCCGGGCGGTGAGCCAGAGCACCCGCGACGTCAACTCCGTCATCGCGGCCCTGATCGCCCAGCCGGTTCGCGGCGAGCAACCTCTTCAGATCGGGCGTTTTCTCGACACATTCGCCTGAAATATCGGAGTATATACAATCACCCCGGCGGATCGTCCCGCCGGGGTGATTTTTTCGTTTGCGGATTTGTTTCCCGGATCACTCCGAGAAGTTCTTCGAGCCCGCATCGTCAAGTCGCAGCATCGGAATCAGGTCCGACGCGTCGGACATCGTAGGGGCGGAATCCATGCGCATCAGCTCGAGATCGCGACCGTCGGCGCTTCCGGGATCGGAAAACTCGGCTTTCGCGATGCTGTCGTCCGGCAGCATCATCGCGTCGGATGTCGGCTCGTTCATCGTATTCAGGGCGGCATCGGCCTTCGCCGAGCTGATGTAGGGCAGTTCCCCGCCCAATTCCTGCCTGATGATCCCCATTTCGTCCATGCCGAACGTGTCCACCGCAGGGGCGGCCGGGGCAATGCCCCCATTCGCGACCCCGTCTTCGCGGTACAGGACGGTGGTCTGGCCCATGGAAGCGTCCGGAGCGGGGGCCTCGAGCGGGGCCGGCGTCAAGGCAAGGCGCGGCGACGGCTCGGAGGTGCCGTTCCCACGCTTCTGTCCACCATTTCCAAGCAGGAACATCGGCAGTTTTTCTTCGGTGACGGCCTTCGAACGGCGCTCCTGCACCTGCTCGCCGGTTTCCAGCGCGATCTGGGGAACGCCTGCTGTTTCGGTGCGACCGGCTTTGGCCATCGCCATCTTCATCTCGGCGACGTTTTCCTTGAGCCGCTGGTACAGGCCGCTCACCTGGTTGTGGGCGTAGCCAGAAATCTGGTTCAGATTCCCACTTCCGGGATCCATCGGGTTGATATACTTCAGTGAATCACGGATCTTCGCCGTCGCCGCCTCGCAGAGATGCGCGAACTGCTGGGTCGCGTTTTTGACGTGGGAATCGCCGATCGAGAGCGTGTTGTCGACTCCGCGGACCGTGTTTTTCAGGCCGGAAAGCTGCGAAAACAGCTTTTCACGCGTCGGCACCGGCAGATTGATCAGCGGATACTGCGCGAACGCGAAGTGGTCAGAGAAACGAAGCGTCGTCTTGATCGTGGCGGTCATCAACTCGATTCCCGAGGTCACCTGTTCGCAGCCGTTCTGGATATTGAGCAGGAGCCCCTTGAGGGCTTCATTGCTCGACTGGATCTGTTTCATGATGGCTTTCGACGCCTGCACGTAGATGTCGAGCGGCGCGATCGACAGGGTCGGGATCAGCTCGAGGGTCTGATATGATTCCTGGCCCATAGAGATCAGCCGCTCCGCTGCGGCGAGATAGGTGCGTGCCAGGCGCATCTGGTTTTGGTTCGCCTGGCTGACCTTCGCGAGCGTTTTCTCGAGCGAAGCCATCGTCTCTTCCCGGGGTGCGGTGATGATGCGATTCAGCTCGACGATCAGTCGGTCGAGCGTCCGGTTTCCCTCGACGAGTCCGTTGATGCCGACAGCGCCGGCTTTGACCGCTTCTTTATAGCTTTGGGTATCGATCGTCAGCAGTTTCGCCGCGATGTCGCCGCATTTTTTTTCGGGCACTTTCCCCATGAGGGCCCTCGTGACGGTTTCCAGGTTCTTTCTGGAATGCGTCCAGTGTGACTCGACAAACTTGACCAGGTTCAGCGTCTGACCGGTGACATCGGGCTGAACATCGGAAGCGAAAAAGTCGGGTACCTTCGTGCTCTGCCGGGAACCCGCCTGAGGGGCCGGCGCAGGAGATGCGCTGACGGCCTGCGTCTTCGAGGATGGACGCTTCGACGAGAGCCAGTCCAGGGCTCCGCCGGCCTCGGCGACGGGCAGCGTGCTCAGACCGAGAGCCGTGGCGAGCAGGATCGCGCTCAGTCGCCATCCGGCAGCCTGTTCCTGTGTCGGCTCGTGACCCGGGATATCTGACCCGTGACGCTGGGGGAAAGGCGGTGCGCCGTTCCGTCTCGGGATGGACATGGTGGCCTCCTTGTTGTTCCGGACGAACATCTTTTGCAGGTATTATCGGCACACCATGGGAAATCATCCAGTGATCCCAAACGTCCCCTGACATCGATCACCTTGAAACGTACGATGCGGTACCTTCGCAACGCTACGGACCACCATTCCCTTCCGTCGTGCAGTCGGGAGAATCAGCCCCGCTCTGCCGACTCCTCGTGCGGGTAGGTGAGTTCGATCCCAAGGAGTGTGAGATCATCACCGGCCGGATTGGGGGCGCCAAACGCGTCGTTGTCTGCAATGGCGGCCTCAACCGTCTCTCGAAGCGACCGATCGCCTCCGCAGGCCACCGAGGCCATCAGACGCTCATCAACGAACTGTTCCCCCAAGGCATTCCGTCGCTCCGTAACTCCATCGGAATACAGGTAGAGCCTGTCGCAGTCTTCGGTTCGAGCTGCCGTTCCTCGATCGTGGACGTGTCAGCCAATTCCCAAACTTCGCGCCAGTTCGACCGTTTCGGTACAGGTTGTGACGATTTTGGCTCCGGGAAGGCAGGCGGCGGCCTCGGGGAACATCGCAAACACCTGCCCGCCGATCAACAGGGGAATCCTGCGCAGATCCTGGTCGGCAGCAAGGAAATCGATCAGGCGTTTCACATGGTGGAGGTAGTAGGGCATCGATATCGATATGCCGATGAACCGCGGCCGGATCCGGCGCGCCATCCCGATGAGATCGTTCATGGGAGCATTGGCGCCCAGGAACGTGACATCCCATCCGTCTGCCTCGAGACAATGGGAAATCATCCTGGCCCCCAGTTCGTGCAGCTCACCAACAGCAGTGGAGATAAGAGCCCGCCCGCGTGTCTTGGGTGATAGAACGGCTTTCCCCTGCAGGGTGGCCACGACGGCCTGCGCCGTCGCGGTTGCGAGATGCTCCTCGGCGACGGTCACCTCTCCGCGCTCCCAGCGGTTCCCCACCTCGTACATCGCCGGCTGGAGGGTGTTCTGATAAAATGCGCCGGGGTTGCACGAAGGCTGCAGGCGCTTTTCCCCGATCTCGATGGCATGCGGCAGATCCTGGGTCAGCAGGGTATCGAGAAACGTCTCCGTTTCGTCGGGCAAAGCCTGTTCGGGGGGGACCGACAACTCGTCTGCGATCCGGAGCACCGCGTCATGGTGCTCCAGCATCCAGTCGTAGACCGGCAGGATCGCCGCGGCCGTATCGGGCTCGAGTTCTTTCTGAATGGCCTGTTTCCAGGCATTCAACTCGACGGGAAAATACGCATGGGAAAAGCCGTGCTGCTGATACGTGCGGTAGACCCAGGGCAGGACCGACGCAAGAAGCCTGAAGGCGCTCAGGTGCAGAACCGTCGTCAAAAACATCGCATGGTTGCGGTGATTGTCCTGCATCATTTCGACGCCGGCCGTCATTCCGATGAGGTCGGTCAGATACGGTCGCGCCATCAGGGTCAGGTTGACCCGCTCGGCCAGCAGGCCTTTCCGGGCATCATAGGCTTCCGCGGCCGCGGCAGGAATGGGGCTCAGTCGGCCGGTATCGGCCAGCAGCTGTTGCATACGGGATCCTCCGGTGAAAACTCTTTGATCCAGTATGCCACAAGTCCGCGCCCCCTGTCCGCAACGGCAACGAATTCGGGAAGTGCGACGCGAGAAGCGCCTCGAGAAGGGAATGAATCAGCGTTTCGGCGGATGTGCGGAAAGACCTTTGACGATGAGCCTGAGCGCTCCGTCAACGTCGGAAGCGAGCCCGCGTATCGATCGGGTGAGGGTCCATCGGATCAGGCTTCCCTGGAGAACCCCGAGAATGGCCAGCAATGCGGATTTGATGTGAAGATCCGGAGGGAATTCACCCGATGTGCAACCCTCCTGGATCACCGCCACCATGACGGAGGCAATGCGCTCCCCTTTTTCGTTGAGAACGGCTGCCACGGCCGGCTGCTCCGCGACGCTGGCCTCGGAAAGGAGAAGCACGGGATTGAACTGATGCTCGAAGAGGTGGTTCAGATGCAGCTTGCCAAGTTTGATAAGCTTTTCCGAGGCGGGAACAGGCTCGGCTTTGAGAGCCGTCAGCTTTTCCTCCCAGCCGTCGAACATGAATCGGACCAGCTCTCCGAGCAGCTCCTCCTTGTTGCGGAAATGGCGGTATACCGCCGGCTCGGTGATGGCGACCGCCTCGCCGAGCCGGCGCATGGTCAGCTTCGAAGCGCCCTCGAGGAAGATCAGGTTCCGCGCGGCAAGAAGAATCTCGCTTTTCCGGCTCTGTTCATTCGTTGATGAGCGCTTCATCGTGATACCGCTCCTTCGTCATTTCCCGTGGCGGGCGCAGGAACCGCTGTTTCCAGGCTCGCCCGCAGTTTTCTTTTTATCGTGATGACCGCCAGATTCGTTCATCAGGTTCGAGAGGGCCTCGACATAATGAACGTATTCCACATACGCTGCCACATACTCCCGACCGGCGGCAACACTTGTTTCCGAGACGCGCTTCTTTTCGAGTGTGTGGCGGTATTTCTCCTGGACCGAGCGAAGGAGGTCCCGCGTAAGAATCTCTACGAGTTCACGGGAGGAGCCAGACTCGATCGCGCGATCGGCCGCGACAATCGCCGGCGGAAGATCCGTGCCGATGGGCTTGATGCCGGTGTATTCCGCGCCTTCCCCTTCCCGATGGATTCGCACAAAGTGTTCGAAGAAGGTTCTGTCCGCCGTCTCCCGGTCCGTGCGCCGCGTGCGGAGCGCGACATCGAAGGCCGTTCTGATCGACTCCTCCATCTCCGGCTTCACCCATTTCAGTAGCGGGGTGACATCGCCTTTTTCCAGGGCGGTCTTCGCCTCGATGAGAACAGGCCCGGCAAACGTGTCACAATGCGCCTGGAGAGTGGCGGGCAAAAGAACGCCCAGCATGACTGCGAACAAGACAACATGAACCACAGACTTCATATTCTATCTCCTATATATAAACTTTGGAAATTAACTTGGGTTTCGTTCAAACGCCTTGGCAGCAGCAACAGGTCATGCCGCCTCCACACTCGGTTTGCGGGGGATAGGCGGCAACGAGGGTCTCTATCAGCCGATGGAACTCCTCATGCTTACCGGCACCGATCCGTGTTTCCTCGAGCCGGTCGAACTCGCGCAGCAGCTCTTGCTGGCGTTCGTCCGACAGCGCCCGGTCACCCATCGGGAACAGGACCTGATTTTCTTTCTGAATGTGAGCGGAAAGCAACGCCGTGTATTCACGCGCAGCGAGAATGAAGC